>NZ_JBMDWU010000289.1:0-2230 GCF_048594385.1 Micromonospora sp.
CGCCGGAGCGGCGGTCGCCGTCCGGGACGCCACCGCCGGCCCGTCCGCCGATCACCGGACCGACGCCACCGGCCAGACCACCCACCCCGGCCAGCGCACCGCCGGCCCAGCCGCCCACGCCGCCACGCCCCAGGGCACCGATCGCGCCGACGCCGTCGCCGGCCGCCCCGGAGGTGCCAAGGACGCCGAGGTCCGCGGAGTCGCCGGCCAGGCTCGTCGCGCCGAGCGCCGACAGACCCGCCCCGCCGAACCCGCCGACGCCCGCCGCGCCGAACGCGCCGATGGCCGCCGGGCCGCCGCCGAGAGCGGCACCCATCCCGCCGGCTCCCGAGGAGGAGGACGAGAACGACAGGTCCGGCCCGCCGCCGCCGGCCCCGTCGAAGCCGGAACCACCACCGCCGGACCCGTCGAACCCGCCGCCGCCGGACTGGATGGTGGACCGCACCTCGTCGGGGGGTGGAGCGCCGGTGGGGCCGTCCGAGGTGCCCGGCGGTGGCGGCGGTTGGTCACCGCCGCCGGGCGGTCCCGCGAACCGGTTGACGATCCCGCTGGTCTCCCGCAACGCGGTGACGAGCTGCGCCAACGCGTCGCGCATCGCCAGGTCGAGCCGGACGAGCTGGCGCAGCCAGGCGGTGCGCAGCAGCACGTCGAGACCGGTCCAGCCGGCCGCGGTGGTCAGGTCGAAGGTGCCACCGACCGGCCCGGTGCCGTAGGTGTCCGGGATGGTGACCCCGACCGCGTTCAGGCTGCCCTGGTCGACCTGCGCGAGGATGCTGCGGACCGCGTTGAACAGCGCGGTCGGGTGGTACGTGTTGAACCACTGGTGGGTGTGGTCGCTGAACTCCCGCCACGCGTCGTTGATCCGCTCGCGGAATATCAGCAGGTCGTTGGACTGCCGGAAGACCCGGTCCGACCAGGCGTTGGTCTCGTTGGTGGCGTTCATGTCCCGGGTCAGCCGGTCGATGTCGGCGTGCAGGGTGTTCAGGGCCGCCACGAACACCGCCGACGCCGACCCCTCGAAGCCGGAACCGGCCCCGCTGATCCCGTCGCGCAGCACCCGCAGCTCGGCGGCGGTGGTGAGCAACGTCTGCTCGACCCGCCACAGCAGGTTGCCGGCGTCGGTGAAGCTGCGTTCGCTGAACCAGCCGTTGGTGCCGGCGTACAGGCGGGTGAGGGCGTTGACGCTCGCCCGGTAGAAGCTGTCGAACGCGGTGGCCGGTGGGGGGCCGCCGGTCCCCTCCCAGAAGGTGACGTGGCCCCGCACGATCTCCCAGAGGTCCCGTTGCGGGTCGTCCACCCCGGGACCGACCCGGCGGTAGCCCATCAGTTCCCGGTCCCCCGGGTCGATCGTGGGGCGGGTGCCCCGGTCCAGTTCCTGGGTACGCCGTTCGACGAACCGGACCCAGGTGACCCCGTGGCCGGCCACCAGGTTGCGGTCGATCAGCGTGCCGCTGCCCTGGTCGGTGCCGTCGCGGCCCTCGTTGAGGACGTCCTGGAGCATCCGTTCCCAGGTCCAGCCGGTGTACTCCGGGTTCGGGGCGGTCACCGCGCGGCCCGCCCGGGTCGACGGTCAGCCACGGCGACGTCCCGTCGTGCGGGTGGGGCCGGGCGACTGGCCGGGTCGGCGTGGCGCGGCCGGCATCGTGGTGGCCGGTTCCTCGGCGTGCTCGGAGCGGCCGATGACGGCCATCCCGCACTCGGGGTCGGTGCCCCACACGTCCTCTTCCTCTTCCAGCCAGGTCTTGCGTTCACGGTCCTTCTCCCCCTGCTGGCCGCCCCCACCCATGCCTCCCATGCCGCCCATCGGCGGCATCATCGGGAACCCGCCGGCCGCCGATCCGGCGGAGTCGACGCCCCGCGCCCCGCTGCCACCGGGCCCGAGCCCGGCCGGTTCGCCGAGCAGCGCGGCCAGTTCGCTGCCGAGGGCCACCCCGCTGGTCGAGGACTCGCCCGGCGAGCCGCCGCCCAGGTTGCCGACGTCGACACCGTCCACGTCGGTCGGGAACTGCGCCGACGGGTTGGTCGTGTCGTCGCCGAGGCCACCCGCCCCGCCGCCCTTGACACCGCCCAGGCCACCGGAGCCGCCGGAGGACCCCAGGTTGCCCAGCCCACCCAGGCCGGGGGTCAGGCCAGGGACGACGACACCACCGCCGAGTCCACCGCCGCCCGCCGAGCCGGAGCCGGTGCCACCGCCCAGGTCGCCCCAGTCAATGCGGCCGCCACCGAGACC
>NZ_JBMDWU010000029.1:0-4586 GCF_048594385.1 Micromonospora sp.
CCGGCCGAGCGCCTCGTCCCGGTCCCGCCCGTACGCGATGATCTTCGCGATCATCGAGTCGAAGTCGGCCGGGATGGCGTCGCGCGCGCTGTCCCCCCGGGCGGCCCCGCTGCCCGGGCCCGCGGGCCGGGCCCGCCGGTCCGGGCTGCCGGGTCCCCCCCGGGGAACGCGAGCGCGACACCATCCCGGCCGACTTCGACTCGATGATCGCGAAGATCATCGCGTACGGGCGGGACCGGGACGAGGCGCTCGGCCGGCTGCGCCGGGCGATGGCCGAGACCACGGTGATCATCGAGGGTGGCGCGACGAACAAGAGCTTCGTGCTCGACCTGCTCGACCAGCCCGAGGTGATCGACGCCAGCGCCGACACCGGCTGGATCGACCGGGTACGCGCCGAGGGCCGGCTCGTGTCCCACCGGCACTCCGCCGTCGCGCTCGCCGCCGCCGCGATCGAGGCGTACGAGGAGCAGGAGCAGGCCGAGCAGCAGCGGCTGCTGTCGACGGCGTTCGGCGGGCGGCCCCAGGTGCAGCACGCCAGCGGCCGGCCGTTGGACCTCAAGCTGCGCGGCGTCGGCTACCGGATGCGGGTGGCCCGGGTCGGCGCGCACCGGTTCCGGGTCGGCATCGAGGCCGGTGGCGACGTGCACACCGCCGACGTCGAGCTGGACCGGTTCGACAGGCACACCGGGCAGATCGCCGTCAACGGCGCCCGGTACCGGCTGCTCACCGGCACCCACGGCGCGATCCACCTGGTCGAGGTGGACGGCGTGACCCACCGGGTCGGCCGCGACGAGGGCGGCGTGGTCCGTTCGCCCATGCCGGCGCTGGTCGTCGCCACCCCGGTGGAGGTGGGCGCCGAGGTCGAGGCGGGCGCACCGGTGCTGGTGCTGGAGGCGATGAAGATGGAGACGGTGCTGCGGGCACCGTTCCGGGCCCGGCTCAGGGAGTGCGGCGTCTCCGTCGGCAGCCAGGTGGAGGCCGGCGCGGCGCTGCTGCGGCTGGAGCCGCTCGCCGACGACACCGACGACGCCCCGGTCGCCGAGGCCGCCGCGCCGGTCGCCCTGGACCTGCCCGCCGCGCCCGACCAGGCCCCGGCGGTCGAACGGTCCCGACGCGGCCAGGAGGACCTCCGTGGGCTGCTGCTGGGCTTCGACGTGGATCCGCACGACGACGGCCGGGTGCTCGACGAGTACCTCGCGGCGCGGCGGGCCGCCATCGAGGACGGCCACCGCCCGCTGGCCGAGGAGATCGACCTCGTCGACGTCTTCGCCGACCTCGCCGAACTCAGCCGCAACCGGCTGACCGGGGAGGACGGCAGCGGCGACAACCACGTCCCCAGCGCCCGCGAGCACTTCCACACCTACCTGCAGAGCCTCGACGTCGAGCGGGCCGGTCTGCCGGCGCACTTCCAGGCCAAGCTGGCCAAGGCGCTCGGCCACTACGGCGTCACCGAGCTGGACCGCTCCCCCGCCCTCGAGGCCGCCGTTTTCCGGATCTTCCTGGCCCAGCAGCGGGCGGCCACCGACGCGACGGTCATCGCGACGTTGCTGCGCGCCTGGCTGCGTGAGCCGCCGCCGGACGCGGTGCTGCGCGAGCCCGCCGGCCTCGCGTTGGAGCGGCTGGTGGCGGCGACGCAGGTGCGTTTCCCGGTCGTCGCCGACCTGGCCCGGGGGGTGGTGTTCGCCTGGTTCGCCCAGCCGCTGCTGCTGCGCAACCGCGCCCGGCTGTACGCCTCGGTCCGCCGGCACCTGCGTCACCTGGACGCGAACCCGGACGCGGCGGACCGCGCCGAGCGGGTCGCGGAGATGGTCCGCAGCACCGAACCCCTGGTGCGGGTGCTCGGCCAGCGGCTCGTGCGGGACCACCTCGACAACGCGGTGATGCTGGAGGTGCTGACCCGGCGGTACTACGGCAACAAGGGCCTGGCCGACGTGCGGACCCGGCGGGTGGCGGACTGCACGTTCGTGGTCGCCGAGCGGGCCGACTCCAGCCTGCTGTCCGCCGCCGTCCGGTTCGACGCGCTGGGCGACGCGCTACGTGGACTCGCCGAGCTGGCCGGGGACGGTTCCGCCGTCGACGCCGACATCTACCTCGGCTGGGAGAACCAGCCGGAGGACTTCGACGCGATGGCCGCCGCGCTGTTGGAGGTCGTCAACGCGCACCCGCTGCCGGCCCAGGTCCGCCGGCTCACCACCACCGTCGCGGGGCGCGGCGGCGCGGTCATGCACCACCACTTCACGTTCCGCCCGTCGAGCACGGGGATGAGCGAGGAGCGGCTGATCCGGGGCCTGCACCCGTACATCGCGCAGCGGATGCAGTTGGAGCGGCTGCGCAAGTTCGACCTGACCCGGCTGCCGTCGTCGGACGAGGAGGTCTACCTCTTCCAGGCCGTCGCGCGGGAGAACCCGTCCGACGAGCGGCTCGTCGCGTTCGCCCAGGTGCGTGACCTGACCGCGCTGCGGGAGCACGACGGTCGGCTGGTCGCCCTGCCCACGGCCGAGGACATCGTCGCCACCTGCCTGGACTCGATCCGCCGGGCGCAGACCCGCCGCCCGTCCAAGACCCGCTTCAACACCAACCGGATCGTCATCTACGTCTGGCCGCCGAGCGACCTGACCCGCGAGGAGATGGAGATGATCGCCGGGCGGGTCCGCCCGACGACCGTCGGCGCGGGGCTGGAGGAGATCCTGTTCATCGCCCGGCAGCGCGACCGCCGGACCGGCGAGCTGAACAAGATCGCGGTACGGATCGCGTTCGACGCCACCGGCGGGGCCGAGCTGACGATGGGTGAGCCGCCGGTCGACCCGGTCGAGCCGCTCGACGACTACCGGCTGAAGGTGCTGCGGGCCAGCAGCCGCAACACGGTCTACCCGTACGAGCTGACCGGGCTGCTCGGCCAGTTCGTCGAGCACGACCTCGACGACGACCACGCGCTGGTGCCGGTGGACCGGCCCCGGGGGCGCAACACGGCGGCGATCGTCGCGGGCGTGGTCACCACGCCGACCCCGAGGCACCCGCAGGGCGTCACCCGGGTGGTGCTGCTGGGCGACCCGACCAAGTCGCTCGGCGCGCTCTCCGAGGCCGAGTGCCGTCGGGTGATCGCCGCCCTGGACCTCGCCGAGCGGTTGCAGGTGCCGCTGGAGTGGTACGCCCTGTCGGCCGGCGCGCGGATCTCGATGACGTCGGGCACCGAGAACATGGACTGGGTGGCGGCGGCGCTCAAGCGGATCGTCGAGTTCACCCAGGACGGCGGCGAGATCAACATCGTGGTCGCGGGGATCAACGTGGGCGCCCAGCCGTACTGGAACGCCGAGGCGACGATGCTCATGCACACCCGGGGCATCCTGGTGATGACGCCGGAGGCCGCGATGGTGCTCACCGGCAAGCAGTCGCTGGACTTCTCCGGCGGGGTGTCCGCCGAGGACAACTTCGGCATCGGCGGCTACGACCGGGTGATGGGCCCCAACGGGCAGGCGCAGTACTGGGCGCCGAACCTGACGGCGGCCCGGGACGTGCTGATGGCGTACTACGACCACACGTACGTCGCGCCCGGGGAGAGCGAGCCGCGCCGGGCGACCACCGTCGACCCGGTGGACCGGGACATCTCCGCCTTCCCGCACACCGTGGCGGGCAGCGACTTCACCACCGTCGGCGAGATCTTCTCCGCCACCGCCAACCCGGACCGCAAGAAGCCGTTCGACATCCGTACGGTGATGCGGGCGCTGTCCGACCAGGACCACCCGGTGCTGGAGCGGTGGGCGGGCATGGCCGACGCGGAGACCGCCGTGGTGCAGGACGTCCACCTCGGTGGCATCCCGGTCTGCCTGCTCGGCATCGAGTCGCGGTCGGTGCCCCGGCGGGGCTTCCCGCCCACCGACGGCCCGGACACCTACACCGCGGGCACCCTGTTCCCCCGCTCGTCCAAGAAGGCCGCGCGGGCGATCAACGCGGCCAGCGGCAACCGGCCGCTGGTGGTGCTGGCCAACCTGTCGGGCTTCGACGGCTCACCCGAGTCGATGCGCAAGCTGCAACTGGAGTACGGGGCCGATATCGGCCGGGCGATCGTCAACTTCCGCGGGCCGATCGTGTTCTGCGTGATCTCCCGGTACCACGGTGGGGCGTTCGTGGTCTTCTCCAAGGCGCTGAACCCGAACATGACGGTGCTGGCGCTGGAGGGCTCGTTCGCCTCGGTGCTCGGCGGCGCCCCGGCCGCGGCGGTGGTGTTCTCCGGCGACGTCAACGCCCGTACGGCGGCCGACCTGCGGGTACGCGACCTGGAGGCGCGGGTCGCGGCGGCCACCGGCACCGAGCGTGCCGCGCTCACCGCCGAACTCGACGAGACCCGCGCGGCGGTCCGCGCGGAGAAGCTCGGCGAGGTCGCGGCGGAGTTCGACCGGGTGCACAACATCGGGCGGGCGGTGGAGGTCGGCTCGGTCGACGCGGTGATCCGGGCCGCCGAGCTGCGCCCCCGCGTCATCGAGGCGATCGAGTCCCGGCTGGGCTGACGCCGGGGTGGGGCCGGCGGAACCCGCCGGCCCCGGCTACCCGCCCGGGGAGTGTCGTCGTGAACGGCCTTGTGCCCCACC
>NZ_JBMDWU010000290.1:0-7295 GCF_048594385.1 Micromonospora sp.
CGGGTCGACGCCGACGCAGGGGGCGGCTCCGGCCGGCGGGTGCGGGGGAGACGGTGCCGGGCCGCCTGCGGCCAGGGCGAGCCGGACGGGACGGCCGGGCAGGGCACGCCGGCGTCGGGGCGGCCGGCGCAGCAGGGTGGCGACGAGCAGGGCGACGGCGGCGAGTCCGGCCAGCACGACCAGTTGACCGGTGTGCCCCGGGTCGGCCGTGGCCGGTGGGGTGGCGTCCGCGCCGGTCGGGGGCAGCGGGCCGATGCGCACACCCGGCCCCCGCGCGTCCGGGGGCAGCGCCAGCACCCAGCCGGGGCGCAGTTCGGCCGGATCGGTCAACCGTCCGCCGTCGGGCTGGCGGCGGCCCCGGTTCAGCTCGAAGACCTCCCGGTACCGGTTGCCGTCGCCGAGGGTGGTGGCCGCGATCTGGTAGAGGTACTCCCGCTGACCGCCCACCGGCGGCCCCACCACGTAGTACCGTCCGGCCGGCGTCGCGTCGGCGGAGTGCGTGGCGGGCGGCGTCGCGACCGACCCCGCGTGCGACGGTGCCGGGTGGACGGACTCCCGGTCGGGCACCGTTCCCGCGGCGTGGGCGGCGGCGAGCAGGAGGGCGGCCAGGACCGCCGCCGTCGTGACGACGATGCCGCGCCGCCTCGACCGGCCGGTGACCCGTCGGGTCACCGGTCGCCCGGTGCCGGTGGTGGTCGGGAATCGCACGGTCAGCCTCCTTGATCCTCCACCGGGGTGCAGCCCTTCCCCGGCCGCTGCCTACAACGGCGGCGACCGGCGATCTGTTCAGTACGGCTCGCCGTCCGTCCCCCGCCCGGTTGGCCGAATCGCAATCGACCGGACCCGGGGCCGGTACGGGCAAGGCCGTAGCCTGGGCGGGCCACGACGACGCTGGGAGGTAGCGCTGTCCCGCCCGCTTCCGGTGACCGGACGCCACCGGGCCCGCTGGTCCCGCCCGCTGGTCGCCCTGCTGCTCGGTGGGCTCGCCGTCCCGGTGTCGACGGTGGCCGTGGCGGCACCGGCTACGGCCGCCCCCGTGCCCTCGCCCCCGGCCGGCGCGCCGGGCCGGCCGGGCCCCGCGCCGAACGGCTTCGTGAAGTACCTGGTGGTGGGCGCGGAGCAGGGCCGGGTCGAGCACCTCTGGGAGGTCGCGTTGCGGGTCCTCGGCGACGCGCAGCGGTACCCGGAGATCTTCGCCCTGAACAAGGGACGGGTCCAACCGGACGGCATCGCGGTCACCGACCCCGCCGTGCTGCGTCCGGGCTGGGTCCTGGTGCTGCCCTGGGACGCCGTCGGCGCGGGCGTCAGCTACGGCCCGCTGCCGGCCTTCACCCCGGCCCGCCCGGCGGCGACGCCCCGCCCCCGGCCGAGCGCCGCGCCGACCAGCGCCCTGGTCTGCACGGTGGCGCCGAAGCGGCGGATCGGCGGGGTGCCCTGGGCGCAGCTGCGGCTGACCCCGGAGGTGGCCTGGACCCGGGGCCGGGGCGCGGGGGTCACGGTCGCGGTCATCGACTCCGGAGTGGACGCCACCCCGCCGGCCCTCGCCGGTCGGGTCCGTCCCGGTGCGGACGCCGGGGCCGGCGGCGACGCCCGGGGGGACCGGGACTGCACCGGGCACGGCACCGCGCTGGCCGGGATCGTCGCCGCCGCGCGGCAGCGGGGCACCGGTTTCGTCGGTCTCGCCCCCGAGGCCACCGTCCTGCCGGTCCGGGTCGGCATGGCCGCCGGGACGGCGGAGCCGACCGAACTGGTGGCCGCGCTGCGGGTGGCGACCACGGCCGGGGCCGGGGTGGCGGTGGTCGGCGGATCGGTGGACACCACCGACAAACGGGTGGTCACGGCGCTGCGCGCGGCGGTCACCCGGGGCACCACCGTGGTGGTGGCGGCCCGCCCGGCGACGGCGGCGAAGGGCGCCGCCCTGCCGCCGGGGGTGCTGCGGGTCGGCGCGGTGGGCCCGGACGACCGGCTGGCGGAGGTGCACCGGCCGGGGGAGGTCGACGTGGTGGCGCCGGGCGTGGACGTGGTGGGTCTCGGGATCGGCTCGGGCGAGGTGCAGGGCACCGGTACGGACTACGCCGTGGGGTTCGTCGCCGGGCTGGTCGCCCTGGTCCGCTCCAGCGCACCCTGGTTGGACGCGGTCGAGGCGGCGGCCCGGGTCACGGCCACGGCCGACGGGGCGGCGTCACCGGCGGCCGGGCCCGACCCGTGGCACGGCTGGGGCATGATCAATCCGGCGGCGGCGGTGAACGCCACCCCGGCCGGCGTCGCCACCACCGTGCAGCGGCGGAGCCCGGCCGGCGCGGTCACCGTGCTGGCGGCGATCCTCACGCTGGTCGCCCTCACCGTCGGCCTGCGCCGCCGCCGGCGACGCTGACCCGCCCCCGCCGGCCCCACCGGAACTGCCCTCCACCGGCCCGGCCAGCCCCCGCCCCGTGACCGCCCGACAGGGGGCCCGCCGCACGGCCGGTGGCCCGTGCCGCCCGGACGGCGGTCAGCCGACCGGCACGGGGTCGGGTTCGACGTACGCGGTCTGGATCATCCGGTGTCCGCGTCGGGTCAGCACCATCGCCCGGCCGGGCGGCAGGTGCCGTCCCTTCACCCCGCCCAGCAGCGGCCCCTCCGTCGGCGGGCAGGACAGGGCGAGGTCCGGGCTGCTGGCCTCCTGGAGGCGACGCAGCAGCGGGTCCATCGACATCCGCATCAGGTTCGCGGTGCCCCGCACGACCACCAGGTGCAGCCCGATGTCGACGCCGTGCGGGACGTACGGGATGAGGGGTTGCAGGGGGTTGTCCTGCCCGGCGAGCATCTCGAAGTCGTCGACCAGCACGAACAGTCGCGGTCCGGTCCACCAGTCGCGGCGGCGCAACTGCTCGGGGCTGATCTCCTTACCCGGCAGCCGTCCCTTGAGGCCGACCACCGCGTCGGCGACGGTCTCCCGGGTGGAGTCGGCGGAGACCGAGTAGCCGAGGCGGTACTCGGCCGGCACCGAGTCGAACAACTGCCGGCGGTAGTCGACGATCAGGATGCGCGCCTCGGCCGGGGTGAACCGGCCGACGATCATGCGGGCCAGGTGGCGCAGCAGGTTGGTCTTGCCGCTCTGGCTGTCGCCGAGCCCGGTCAGGTGCGGCAGCTCCGCGAAGTCGTGCCAGTACGGCTTCAGGTCGGTCTCGTCCAGGCCGAGCGGCACCCACAGGTCGCCCTCGGCCGGCGGCAGGTCGGCGGCGGGGAGCACCGCCGGCAGGGTACGCACCGGAGACGCCACCGGCCCGGCCCAGAACTCGGCCACCGTGCCGGCCAGCTCACGCGCCCCCTCGGCGGTGCTCGCCGGGTCGGCCACCCCGTCGATGCGCGGCAGCGCCCCCAGGACGTGCAGCTTCTCGGGGGTGAGGCCGTGCCCCGGCGCACGCGGCACGGTGGCCGCCAACCGCAGGTCGATGGCCGAGTCGACGGCGTCACCGAGACGCAGTTCCAGTTTGATGCCGAGCTGGTCGCGCATGCTGTGGTGCACCTCCGACCAGCGGGCCGCGCTGACGATCAGGTGGACACCGAAGTTGAGCCCCCGGGCGGCGATCTGCCGCAGCGCCACCTCCAGCGGCTCGAACTCCTGCCGCAGCGTGAACCAGCCGTCGACCACCAGGAACACGTCGCCGTACGGGTCGTCGGTGACCTGACCCTCGGCGCGCAGCCGGCGGTAGGTCTGGATGCTGTCGATGCTCTGCTCGGTGAAGCGCCGCTCCCGCTGGTTGATCAGGCCGGTCACCTCGGCGACGGTCCGGCCGACCCGGTCGGTGTCGAGCCGGCCGGCGACGCTGCCCACGTGCGGCAGGCCGGCGACGGTGCCCAGGGTGCCGCCGCCGAAGTCCAGGCAGTAGAACTGCACGTCGGTGGGGCGGTGGGTGAGCGCCAGCGCGCAGATCAGGCTCCGGATCAGAGTGCTCTTGCCGCTGCGGGTGCCGCCGGCCACGCCGATGTGCCCGCCCACCCCGGACAGGTCCACGGTGAGCAGGTCGCGCAGCTGCTCGTAGGGCTTGTCGATGAAACCGAGCGGGACGACCAGCCGGCCGTTGCCGGGCCAGTCCGCGGCGACCAGCCCGAGGTCGGGGTCGGGGGTCAGCGCCGGCAGCAGGCTGTCCAGGGTGGGGGATTCGCCCAGCGGCGGCAGCCAGACCTGGTGGGCCGGTGGCCCGGAGTCGACGAGCTGGTCGGTGACGATCGCGAACACGCTGCGCGCGGCGGGCTCCGCCCCGTCCACCGGCGGTGGGCCGGACCCGGCCGGACCGGTCGCCGGCGTGCCCGCTGCGGCGCTCGACGTGCCGGCTGCGGCGGTCGGCGTGCCCGGGCCGGTCGCGGGTGCGGTGTCGACGGATGGCACCGGCGGGGTCGGCTGCTCCGCCGTCACCGGGTCCAGCCGGTAGGGCACCACCTGCCGCTGGACCACCTCCTGCCGGACCCGGGCCCGGCGGGGGCGGTACTCGCCGGAGACGTACGCGGCCTTGAACCGCAGCAGTGTCGACACGTCCATCCGCAGGTAGCCGTTGCCCGGGGCGGCCGGCAACTCGTAGGCGTCGGGCACCCCGATCACCGAGCGGGACTCCATCGCCGAGAAGGTCCGCAACCCGATCCGGTACGACAGGTGCGACTCCAACTGCCCGATCCGGCCGTCGTCGACGCGCTGGCTGGCCAGCAGCAGGTGCACGGCGAGCGACCGGCCGAGCCGGCCGATCATGACGAACAGGTCGATGAAGTCCCGGTGCGCGGCGAGCAGCTCGGAGAACTCGTCGACGACCACGAAGAGGGTGGGCAGCGGGTCCAGCGGGGTGCCGCCGGCGCGGGCCTTCTCGTACTCCAGCACCGAGCTGTAGCCGCCGGCGGCCCGCAGCAGTTCCTGCCGGCGGACCAGCTCGCCGTGCAGGGCGTCACGCATCCGGCCGACCAGCGACGCCTCGTCGGCCAGGTTGGTGATCACCGCCGAGGTGTGCGGCAGCCGGTCCAGGCCGAGGAACGTCGCCCCGCCCTTGAAGTCGACCAGGACCAGGTTGAGCGTCTCCGAGGAGTGCGTGACGGCCAACGCCAGCACCAGCGTCCGCAGCAACTCGCTCTTGCCGGAGCCGGTCGCGCCGATCAGCATCCCGTGCGGTCCCATGCCGCCCAGCGCGGACTCCTTGAGGTCCAGCTCGACCGGGGCGCCGGTGGCGTCCACCCCGATCGGCACCCGCAGCCGCTCGTCGGGCCCGCGCCGGTCGCGCAACGCGGCCAGCTCCAACCGTTCCAGGTCGGGGATGCGCAGCAGCGTGCCCAGATCGAAGTCGGCCTTCATCGGTTCGGGGGCCAGTTCGGTGCTGACCGCCAGCCGGTAGGGCGACAGCAGCCGGGCGACCGTGCGGGCCGCCGCCGGGCCGAGCAGGTCGGGGGCGGCGAGCACCTGCCGGGTCTCCTGGCCCACCCGGTCCCGCCCGAGCATGGTCAGCGTGCCGTCGGCGACCTCCAGGTTGAGGATGCCCTTGCCGGTGGCGACCGGCGGGTCGTCCAGGTCGACGAAGACCGCGTTGCGGTAGCCGCCGGTGGTGAGCCGGTGACCGGCCGGCACCCGGCCGCCGTCGCGGACCACCACCACGTACGGCTCGTCCCGGTCGGGGGTGACGCCCGGCTCGTAGCGGGGACGGCCGGTGAACTCCGCGCCGAGCAGCCGTTCGAGGCGTTCGATCCCGTCGGCGGCCAGCCGCGCCGTCCCGGCGGCGTCCTGTTCGGTGGGGTGCTGGGCGTGCGGCAGCCACTTGACCCACTCCCAGGCCGCCAGCCCGTCCGGGTCGACGCAGAGCGCAACCCGGACCTCCTCCGGCGCGTGCAACGCGCCGAGCTGGGTGAGCAGTGCCCGCAGCAGCGCCCGCGCCGCCGCCCGGTCCCCGGTCACCCGGATCTCGGCGAAGCCCGGCAGGAACAGCGCCACCGGCTGGTCCGGCAGGGTGCTGTACGCCCGGATGAACCGGCGCAGCGCCTTCGCGGCGACCGGTTCGAGATCCTCGACCGGCTTGGTCTGCATCGGCGCGATCCGGACCGCCAGCCGCTGTTCGCCGGTGCCGACCCGGATCTCCAGGAAGTCCGGGTGGGTGGGGCGACGTTCCCAGCGTCGGGTGGTCATCGCCAGCGACCACAGCGACGCCGGGTCGGGGTGCCGCCACAGGCTGGAGTCCCGCTGGTCCTGGGCGAACCGGCGGACCCGGCGGCGGTGCTGGGCGAGATAGCGCAGGTAGTCGCGGCGGTCACCGCCGTGGCGCTGCTTGCGTTCCCCGCTGCTGGCGATGACCGAACCGATCATCACCCCGCCCATGGCCACCGCCATCATGCCGGCCATCACCCAGGTCAGCGGGCCCCGCGACGGGCCCATGAACATCAGCATCATCACGCCGGTCATCAGCGCCATCGGCAGCACCATCATCGCCTGCCGGGCGCCGTTGTGCTGCGGCTCGCTCAGCTCGGGCGGCTCCTGGAGGGTCAACTCCCCGGTGGGCATCTCCGGCCCGCCGCGCCGTGCCGGCCGCCGGAACAGCACCGTCCCCATGCTCGTCTCCCTCCACCCGGGCCGTCGGCCCCCCTCCACAACGGAGCACGGGCCGATCCGGGTCGATCCCGGTTTCCGGCCGGGATACCGGCGGGTCCCGGCGGGGAGAAAATTCCGATCACCCGTTGAACGTTCTCCGGGCGGGGCCGTTGAAGGGGCCGTGACAGGCACCGAGACCGAGCAGATGTGCCGGCTGGTCGTACGCGGACCGAGCCGGCAGATCGAGGTCGCCGTGCCGGTCGGGGTGGTCGTGGCCGACCTGTTGCCGGCGCTGCTGCACCACCTCGGCGACGGGCTGGCCGACACGGGGCTGAGCCACGGCGGTTGGGTGCTGCAACGGGCCGGCTCGGCCCCGCTGGACGAGGAGAGCAGCGTCGCCGCGCTCGACCTGCACGACGGCGACCTGGTGTACCTGCGTCCGCGCGCCGACCAGCTGCCCGAGGTCGACTTCGACGACCTCGTCGACGGGATGGCGACCGGGGTGCGGGACCGCCCCGGCCGGTGGCGTCCCGAGCTGGTCCGCCCGGTGGTGCTGGGGCTGGCCGGTCTGCTGTTCGCCGTCGGGCTGGTGGCCCTGGCGCTGCCCGGCCCGGTGCCGCTGCGGGCGGTGGCGGCGCTGGCGGTGGCGGCGGTGGCACTGGGCGGCGGGGCCGCCGTGGTCCGGGCCGCCGCCAAGCGGGGGTTCGGCGTGCTGCTGGCCGTCGCCGCGACCGGCTACGCCGGCCTGGCCGGGCTG
>NZ_JBMDWU010000291.1:0-4642 GCF_048594385.1 Micromonospora sp.
TCCCGGCCGGTGGGCGCGGCGGTGCTCCCGCCGGCGGCCGTGGTGCTCCTCCGGGAGCACGTGGCGGTGCCCCGGTGGACGGGCGCGGCACGCCGCCTGGTGGTCGTGGTGGCACGCCGCCGGATGGACGCGGCGCTGCTCCGGCCGGTGGCCGTGGCGGCGTCCCGGCCGGTGGGCGCGGTGGTGCCCCGGCCGATGGTCGTGGCGGTCCGCCCGCTGGTGGCCGTGGCGCTGCCCCGGCCGGTGGTCGTGGCGGTCCGCCCGCCGGTGGACGTGACGGTGCTCGGGGCGGTCCGCCCGCTGGTGGCCGTGGTGCCGAGCCGGCGGGTGGGCGTGGTGGTGCCCCGGCCGGTGGCCGGGGTGGCGCGCCCGCTGGCGGTCGTGGTGGCGGTGTCTACGGCGGTGGGCGGGCAGAACCGCCGCGCCGGGATGCTGCCGGCCCCCGGGAGCCGCGCTCCGGCCCGCACCGCGACGGTCACGACGACCGGCGCGGCGGCCAGTACGGCCCACCGCCCGGCCGCAGCGGCGAGCGCTACTGACGCTGCGGCGGACCCCCCGCCTACACCTGACCGGCCGCCCTCCCCGGGGAAGGACGGCCAGTCAGGGTACGGGTCAGATCCGGCGGAGCACGGCGACGACCCGACCCATGATGGTGGCGTCGTCACCCGGGATCGGATCGAAGGCCGGGTTCTGCGGCATCAGCCAGACGTGGCCGTCGCGCCGCCGGTAGGTCTTGACGGTCGCCTCGCCGTCGAGCATGGCGGCCACGATGTCACCGGCCTCGGCGATCGGCTGCTGCCGGACGACGACCCAGTCGCCGTCGCAGATCGCCGCGTCGAGCATCGAGTCGCCCTTGACCTGGAGCATGAAGACCTCGCCCTCACCCACCAACTCGCGGGGGAGCGGGAAGACGTCCTCCACCGCCTGCTCGGCGAGGATCGGCCCGCCGGCGGCGATCCGGCCCAGCATCGGCACGTACGCCGGGGTGGGGCGCTGGGCGCGGCTCAGCTCGTCGTCGGCGTCCCCGCCGGGGGCGCGCACGTCCACCGCGCGGGGCCGGTTGGGGTCGCGCCGCAGGAAGCCCTTCTTCTCCAGCTCCTTGAGCTGGTAGGCGACGCTCGACGGGGAGACCAGGCCGACGGCCTCACCGATCTCGCGGACGCTCGGCGGGTAGCCGTGCCGCTCCACCCAGCTGCGGATGAACTCCAGGATGCGGCGCTGCCGGGCGGTCAGGTCGACGGCGGTCGGGTCGGGGAAGCCGCTGACCACCGGCGTGACCGGGCGGACGGCCGGTTGCCCGGTGCGGCTGCGGGCGGCGCGGGGACGCCGACTGGCCGGGGAACCCGCCTCGGCGATCGGCTGCGGGTTCTTCTGCCGGCTGGCCCGGTCCTCGGTCACGTCCGTCCTCCCTGGTCGGCGCTGGGTGCCTTGGCGGCTCGTGGTGCGTGCGGGGGTGTCGCGGTGCCGGACCGACGTGGTGCGCCGTGCCCGGTCGTTCATGACCGTATAGGTGAGATCGGTCATTTTCAAACATCTGTACGACGCAACTCGGCGTGTCGGGTGGAAATCCTGGCCTTTCGTACGCCTGTTCTGGTAGATGGTACGTCCCCGTCGGGTCGGCGTCCGGCGGGTTGTCGGCCGGGTCGCGTCCTCCGTCCGGGGGGCCTGTCCGGGCGGCCGGTAACCTCCCGTGGGCCCCGTCGGTTGCACCCAGCGTGTCCCCGGGACGACGGGTCGCCGCCGGTGGTCGGAGGTGACGCGCCGGACACGCCGGCAACTTGACCCGACCCCCTCGGCGGCCTACGGTCGACCCCTAGATGTAGTAGTCACATGGGCGTAAGTTGCCCACAGGTTGGGTTCGACTACCCACCGCACTCCCGTATCGTCGACCACGGCGACGGCCGGCGGAGCCGGCTCCGCCGGGCCGACGCGTGCCCGGAGGCGGGCGGGCGGGCCCCGGTCGATCAAGGAGGTCAGGCGATGCGGTGTCCGTACTGCCGGCACGCCGACTCCCGGGTGGTCGACTCGCGTGAGGCCGACGACGGTCAGCTCATCCGGCGGCGGCGTTCCTGCCCGGAGTGCGGCAAGCGGTTCACCACCGTCGAGGAGGCCGTGCTCGCGGTGGTCAAGCGCAGCGGCGTGACCGAGCCGTTCAGCCGGACCAAGATCATCGGTGGGGTGCGCAAGGCGTGCCAGGGGCGGCCGGTCGACGAGGACTCCATCGCCCTGCTGGCCCAGAAGGTCGAGGAGACCGTCCGGGCCAAGGGCGCGGCCGAACTGCCGAGCCACGACGTGGGACTGGCGATCCTGGGCCCGCTGCGCGACCTGGACGAGGTGGCCTACCTGCGCTTCGCCAGCGTCTACCGCTCGTTCGACTCGCTTGCCGACTTCGAACGCGAGATCGAGACGCTGCGGGCCGCCGCACAGGCCCGCGCCGACGCGGCCGGGGCCACCGACCGTACCGACTGACTCTTTTCCGACAGCAACGACCTGGATTCTGACAGTGACGACGCGTGGCGGGTGGCCGCGCAGACGAGGGGGCCGATGAGATGGCGGGGGACGGCGTGACAACAAGCCGGTCGCGGGCGGCGAAGAACGGCGCGGTGACGGGCCTCAAGGTGCAGCGGGTCTGGACGACCGAGGGCGTGCACCCGTACGACGAGGTGGCGTGGGAGCGCCGCGACGTCGTCATGACCAACTGGCGGGACGGCTCGATCAACTTCGAGCAGCGCGGGGTGGAGTTCCCCGAGTCGTGGAGCGTCAACGCGGCGAACATCGTCACCACCAAGTACTTCCGGGGCGCGGTGGGCACCCCGGAGCGGGAGTGGTCGCTGCGGCAGCTCATCGACCGGGTCGTCCAGACCTACCGGGCCGCCGGTGAGCAGCACGGCTACTTCGCCAACCCGGCCGACGCGGAGGTCTTCGCGCACGAGTTGACCTGGATGCTGCTGCACCAGGTGTTCAGCTTCAACTCGCCGGTCTGGTTCAACGTCGGCACCCCGTCGCCGGCCCAGGTGAGCGCGTGCTTCATCCTCGCCGTCGACGACTCGATGGACTCCATCCTGGACTGGTACAAGGAGGAGGGGCTGATCTTCAAGGGTGGCTCCGGCTCCGGGGTCAACCTGTCCCGTATCCGGTCCTCCCGGGAACTGCTCTCCTCCGGCGGCACCGCCTCCGGCCCGGTCAGCTTCATGCGCGGCGCGGACGCCAGCGCCGGGACGATCAAGTCCGGCGGGGCCACCCGGCGCGCGGCCAAGATGGTCATCCTCGACGTCGACCACCCGGACATCGAGGAGTTCGTCACCACCAAGGCGCGCGAGGAGGACAAGATCCGCGCGCTGCGGGACGCCGGTTTCGACATGGACCTCGGCGGCAACGACATCGTCAGCGTCCAGTACCAGAACGCCAACAACTCCGTCCGGGTCTCCGACGAGTTCATGACGGCGGTGGAGAACGGTGGCGGCTTCGACCTGCGGGGCCGCCTCGACGGGCAGACCATCGAGACCATCGACGCGCAGAAGCTGTTCCGCACCATCGCCCAGGCCGCCTGGGAGTGCGCCGACCCGGGCCTGCAGTACGACGACACCATCAACGACTGGCACACCTGCCCGGAGACCGGCCGGATCACCGCGTCGAACCCGTGCTCGGAGTACCTGCACCTGGACAACTCCTCGTGCAACCTGGCCTCGCTCAACCTGATGAAGTTCCTCCGCGCCGACGGCGGCTTCGAGGTGGAGAAGTTCGTCAGGTCGGTCGAGTTCGTCATCACCGCGATGGACATCTCGATCTGCTTCGCCGACTTCCCCACCGAGAAGATCGGTGAGACCACCCGTGCCTACCGGCAGCTCGGCATCGGCTACGCCAACCTCGGCGCGCTGCTGATGGCCTCCGGCCTGCCGTACGACTCGGAGCAGGGCCGGTCGGTGGCGGCGGCGATCACCTCGCTGATGACCGGCACCGCGTACCGCCGTTCGGCCGAGCTGGCCGGCATCGTCGGCGCGTACGACGGCTACGCCCGTAACGCCGAGCCGCACAAGCGGGTCATGCGCAAGCACGCCGCCGCCAACGACGCCATCAAGCCGGCCGGCACCGTGGCCACCGCGATCCAGCGCGAGGCCACCCGGCAGTGGACCGAGGGCAACAAGGTCGGCGACCGCAACGGCTGGCGCAACGCGCAGGCCAGCGTGCTCGCCCCGACCGGCACCATCGGCCTGATGATGGACTGCGACACCACGGGCGTCGAGCCCGACCTGGCGCTGGTGAAGTTCAAGAAGCTGGTCGGCGGCGGCTCGATGCAGATCGTCAACCAGACCGTGCCGCGCGCCCTGCGCAGCCTCGGCTACCCGGAGGAGCAGGTCGAGGCGATCGTCGAGCACATCGCCGACCACGGACACGTGGTGGACGCCCCCGGCCTCAAGCCGGAGCACTACCCGGTCTTCGACTGCGCGATGGGCGAGCGGTCGATCGCCCCGATGGGGCACGTGCGGATGATGGCGGCCGTCCAGCCGTTCATCTCCGGGGCCATCTCCAAGACGGTCAACATGCCGGAGCAGGCCACCGTCGCCGACGTCGAGAAGATCTACTTCGAGGGCTGGAAGCTCGGCCTCAAGGCGCTGGCGATCTACCGGGACAACTGCAAGGT
>NZ_JBMDWU010000292.1:0-3381 GCF_048594385.1 Micromonospora sp.
CGGCCGACGCCGGCCGGGACACGTCGGGCGCAGGTCAGTGCGGCGAGCGTTGCGCCGGCCGCGAGGCCGGCGAGGCCGGTCCAGAGCGCCGGGTCGGCCCGTACCCAGCCGGGTCGTTGCCCCACCAGCACGAAACCGCCCATGACCAGGACGAACCAGCCGAACGACCGGCGCAGGACGTCGGCCGGCACCCGGCTGGTGAGCCGCCCGCCGAGCAGGCTGCCGAGCACGGCGGCGGCGGTGACGGCGAGCGCCAGCGGCCAGTGAATGTCGACGGTCCAGAGATAACCGGCGAGACCCGCGAACGACTTCATCGCGATCACCACCAGCGAGGTGCCGATGGCGACCGGCATCGGCAGGCCGCCCAGCAGCGCCAGCGCGGGCACCACCAGGAACCCGCCGCCGGCCCCGACGAGGCCGGTGACCAGCCCGACCACCGCCCCGTCGGCGAGCACCCGGGCCAGGGGCAGTTGGGGTGGCGCGGTGCCTCCGGCGACCCGCCGGCCGCGGATCATGGCGGCGGCGGTGGCCAGCATCATCACCGCGAATCCGGTGAGCAGGAGCGTCGGCGGGAGGTGACCGGCCAGCCGCCCGCCGACGTACGCCCCGGCCATGCCGGCGAGCCCGAACACCAGCCCGGTTCGCCAGCGGACCCGGTGTGCCCGCGCGTGCGGCAGCACCCCTACGAGGCTGGTGACGCCGACGACGAGCAGCGAGGTGGCGATGGCCTCCCGGGCCGGCAGGTCGGCGACGTAGACCAGCAGCGGCACGGCCAGGATGGAACCGCCGCCGCCGAGCAGGCCGAGGCTGACGCCGATCAGCACGGCCAGCCCGAGGGTCAGCGGCAGGGTGGCGCTCACCCCTGCCGTCCGGTGTCACCGCGTAGCTGGGCGACGACACCGTCCAGGTCGCATCCGACGCCCCGGTTGTAGGGCAGCCGGCCCAGCAGCATGCCCATGGCACAGGTGTCGGTGAGGGCGGCGACGGTGAGCCCACCGCCGATCAGCGCGGCGATCCACTTCAGCCCCGGCACCAGCACCGAGCCGAGGATGCTGACCAGCACGATCGACCCGGCGACGAGGCGTACCTGCCGTTCCAGGTCCCAGCGGGGGGTGCCCCGCCGTACGGGTGCCGACGTCTTTTCCCAGGCGAGCATGCCGCCGTCGAGGACCCGCAGGTGGGGCAGGCCGGCGGCGGCGAGCGCCCGACCGGCCTGGCCGGCCCGCGCGCCGGAGCGGCAGATCAGCACCACCTCCTCGTCGAGGTGTCGCCGCAGTTCGTCGCGGTGTTCGCGGAGCAGGTCGAGCGGGACGTTGTAGGCGCCGGGGATGTGCGCGGTCTCGAACTCGGCCGGGGTGCGGACGTCCAGCAGGCGGGGTGCCCGGCCGGAGTCGACCAGGGCACGTAGGGTGCCGGCGTCGACGGTGGCCTCGCGGGTGGGGTCGGTACGGTCCATCTCTCCTCGTTTCGGGGTCCGCCGCAGCGGGGGTGGGTCAGGCGGGGGTGGTCAGGGTGAGGCCGGCGGGCGCGGCCCGGTCGAACCGGTCGTCGACGACGACCACCGTCCGGCCGGCGTTGGCCAGCAGGGACGCGGCGGCACTGGCCCGGTAGCCGGAGCCGCAGTGCACCCAGATCGTCCCGGCGGGGATGTCGGCGAGCCGGGCCCGCAGGTCGGGCAGGGGCACGTGGACGGCGTCGGTGAGGTGCCCGGCCCTCCACTCGTTGGTCATCCGCACGTCGAGGACGACCTGCGGGGCGGGCAGTCCGGCGGGCGGGTTCCCGGCGCGGGCGGCGGCCAGGGCCGCGAAGTCGGCGGTGGGCTGCTCGCGGAGCTGGCCGGGGTCGGCGGCCCACCGTTCGGGGCCGCCGGTGGCCTGGGCGGCGGGCCGGTCGATGCCGATGCGGGCCAGTTCCCGCTGGGCGTCGGCGATCTGTTCCGGGGTCTCGGCGAGCAGGGTCAGCGGGGCGCCCCAGTCGATCAGCCAGCCGAGCCAGGTGGACATCGGCCCGTCGAGGCCGAGGCTGACCGTGCCGGCGAGGTGCGCGGCGGCGTACGCCTTGCGGTGCCGCAGGTCGACCACCCACTGCCCGGCGGCGATCCGTTCGCGCAGTTGCCCGGCGTCGGCGCGGGTGGCCGGGGTGAGGTCGATCGGCGTCGGGCCGGCGGCGTTGGCGGCTCCCATGTGCGCGTAGTACGCGGGGTGGGCGTCCAGGCCGGCGAGGATGTCGGTGACGAAGTCGTCGGCGGCGAGCCGGAGCACCGGGTTGACCTGCCGCTCCCGGCCGATGGTGGAGTCGGGGGCGTCGGCCTGGGTGGCGGAGCAGAAGCTGCCGAAGCCGTGGGTGGGCCAGATCTGGGTGCCGTCGGGCAGCAGGTCGGCCAGCCGCCGGGCGGAGGCGTGCTGGTGGTGGGCGAGTTCGTGGGCGTGCTGCTGGCCGAGCAGGTCGGTGCGGCCAGTGGTGCCGAAGAGCAGGGAGCCGCCGGTGAACACGCCGACCGGCTGCCAGCCGCCGTCGGTTGCGGTGTCCAGGACGTAGGACAGGTGGTGGAAGGTGTGGCCGGGGGTGGCGACCGCCCGCAGCCGCAGGGTGTCCGACACGGGCACCTCGTCGCCGTCGTCGACCGGGGTGCGGGGGAAACCGACCTGGTCGGCGGCGGCCACCAGGTACTCGGCCCCGGTGAGCCGGGCGAGTTCCCGTCCGCCGGAGACGTAGTCGTTGTGCAGGTGGGTCTCCACCACGTGGGTGATCCGGACGTCGCGCTGGCCGGCGAGGCGCAGGATGCGGTCGACGTCGCGCTGCGGGTCGACCACGACCGCGGTCCGGCCGTCGGAGGCCAGGTAGCTGCGGTCGCCGAGGGAGGACGTGCTGAGCACCGTCACCTCAACAGTCATGACAAACCTCTCTTTCGCTTATACCCCTGGGGGTATGTAACGGACAGACGGGTGTTCGTGTTCCGGGGTACGGAGTACCCGCCAGGAGCGCACTCAGGCGGGCCGGGCGGGATGCCGTTCGCGGGTCAGGCCAGCGCCAGGAAGAGCTTCTCCAGCTCAGCCTCGGTCATCTCGGGAGTCTCACCGCGCCCACGCGCCGCGTCGCAGTGCCGCATCCCGGAGGCAATGATCTTGAAACCGGCCCGGTCGATGGCCTTGGAGACCGCCGCGAGCTGGGTCAACGCCTCCCGGCAGTCCTCGCCGTTCTCCATCATCTCGATCACGGCGTTGAGCTGACCCCGGGCCCGCTTGAGCCGGGTCAACGCGTCGCCGGTCATCTCCGGTCGCAGTTTCACGGTGCACCTCCTGCCACCAACATACCCCTGGGGGTACCCGAACCGCCACCCGCCCGAAACGGCCGCGGGGGGCCCCCCCCCGGGGACGGGGG
>NZ_JBMDWU010000293.1:0-2361 GCF_048594385.1 Micromonospora sp.
GGGCGGGGGGGGGGACGGCACGGGCCCCACCGGCCGCGGCGGGCGGGTCAGGGGCGGTGTGTGGTGGGCGGGGTGGGGCGGGTCAGACCGAGGCCGTGGCGAGTTTGATGCCGAAGCCCAGGAAGAGCATGCCGACGCCGGTGGTGGCGCCGGCGGCCAACCGGCGACGCTGCCGGAACTGGGCGGCCAGGAAGGTGCCCGCGAAGATCAGCGCGGTCAGGTAGAGCGCGCTGGTCACCTGGGCGATCAGCCCGAGCAGCAGGAACGACAACGCCGGCCAGGCGTAGCCGGGGTCGACGAACTGGATGAAGAACGAGATGAAGAAGAGGATCGCCTTCGGGTTGAGCAGGCTGATCACCAGCGCCTTGCGGAACGGGCTGTGCAGCGCCTCCGGCTCGGCGGCGTCGATCAGTCGGGGTGTCGCGGGGTTGTTGCGGTCGCGCCACCGCCGCCAGGCCCCCCGCAGCATGGTCAGCCCGACGTAGCCCAGGTAGGCCGCGCCCGCGTACTTGATCACGAGGAAGAGCGGCGGATACGCCTTGAGCAGCGACGCCACCCCGGCGGCGGAGAGGATCATCAGCACCGAGTCGCCGAGGAAGACCCCGCCCGCCGCCCGGTAGCCGGTCGCCACGCCGCGCTTGGCGGCGGTGGAGAGCACGAAGAGGGAGTTCGGCCCCGGAAGCAGAATGATCGCCACGGTGCCCAACACGTACGTCCAGATGTCGGTGATGCCCAGCACGCCCGTCATCCTCGCTCCGCCGGTGCCGAACGGCGAAGCCATTCCCGCAGCCTGGCCTGTGCGTTCGGCCACTCGTCGACGGTCATGGCGTACTGCACGGTGTCCCGCCAGGAGCCGTCCGGGCGCTGCCGGTGCATCCGCAGTACGCCCTCCCGGGTCGCGCCGAGCCGGGCGATCGCGGCCTGCGACCGGGTGTTGCGGATGTCGGTCTGCCAGACCACCCGCACCGCCCCCAGATCGTCGAACGCGCGACCGAGCAGCAACAGCTTGGCCTCGGTGTTGACCGCGCTACCCCACCAGGGGCGGCCGAGCCAGGTGTATCCGATGGTGACGCAGCGCCTCGCCGGGTCGATGTCGTAGTAGGAGGTCGACCCGATGACCGCGCCGGTGCGGGCGCAGCGCTGCACCCACGGCACCCGTTCGCCGCGTTGCCGGGCGTCCAGCGCGGTGGTGACGACGGCTCGCATCGCGGCCGGGTCGGTGGGCGTCGGGTGGCTCAGGTGGGCCCAGACCTCCGGCTCGGCGGTGGCGGTGAAGAGGTCGTCGGCGTGCGCCGCGGTGAGTGGTTCCAGCAGCACGTGCTCACCGCGCAGCGGCACCGGCTCGTACCACGGCGAGGTGGTGGCACCCGCCCCCGACGGCCCGGTGGCCCGCGCTCCCGCCTCGACGGGCCCGACGGCGTCGGGCGGGCCGGTGAGGTGCGCCGGACCAGGGCGTGCCGGTCCGGCCGGCTCCCGCACCGGAGTGCCGGTGCCGGACAGGTAGGCCGGCAGTGGGGCGGCCACCCCGGTGTCGGGCTCCGGCGGGCCGGCGACCTGCCGCAGCGGCACCACCCCGGCCCAGTACGGCAGGTCGAGGTCGGCGGGTTCGTCGCGGACCCCGCCGGTGCGGGTCCGCACCGACACCTCGTGCAGCGGTAGCGCCAGGACGGCCGTCTCGGCCAGTTCCCGCCGGCTCGGTGGGCGGCTGTCGGCGGCCCGCCCGGCGGCGGCCTTCTCCACCAGGGCGGTCAGCACAGTGCGCTTGTCGTCGTCGCTGGTCACCAGGTGGGCGGTGCCGTGGGCGACGACCGAGCGGTAGTTGGCGCTGTGGTGGAACTGGGAACGGCCGAAGACCAGGCCGTCGAGCAGGGTCACCGTGACGCAGACCGGCAGCCCGGCGTCGCCCCGGGCGGCGAGCAGCGGCTGGCTGCCGGTGGAACCGTGCAGGTAGAGGGTGTCACCGACGCGGACGTGCAGGGTGGGCAGCAGTCGCGGCTCACCGTCGACCACGAACCCCAGCACGCAGTGGTAGGCCTCGTCGAGCACCGCGTGGGCGGTGGCCCGGTCGTAGCTCATCCGGTCCCGGCTGCGGCTGGCGGTGGTGCGTGCGGTCGGCGCGTACATGTGACATCCCGCCTTTGTTCTAGTACGATCCTGGAACTGTGGCAGCACATTATCAGATCCTCGGGTCCACGTCCGCCGCGATTTCGGCGAGCGTGGAAACCGGCATCCGTAGCGGCGCGCTCGCCGCCGGTGACGCGTTGCCGCCCGTCCGCGCCCTCGCCACCGCGCGGGCGGTCAGCCCGGCCACCGTGGCGCGCGCCTACCCGGAGCTGCGCCAGCGGGGTCTGGTGGTCACCG
>NZ_JBMDWU010000294.1:0-13382 GCF_048594385.1 Micromonospora sp.
CCCGGCCCGGCCCACCCAGGCCAGGCCGGGCAGCCCCCCGACGGTCACCACGGCGGCCAGGGGCGCGGCGGAGGCGGCCCGCCGGTCGGGGCCGAGCACGCCGACGGCGACCACCGCGAGGAGCAGGTAGACCGCCAGCACCACCCCGAGGGCCAGCGGCACCGCGCGGGGGATCGTGCGGGCCGGGTCGCGGACCTCCTCGCCGAGGGTGGCGATCCGGGCGTACCCGGCGAAGGCGAAGAAGAGCAGCCCGGCGGCGGTGAGCACACCCCGGGCCGTACCGCCGCCCTCGGCGAGCCGGTCGAGCCGCACCTCCCCGGCGGTCAGCCCGGTCACGGCGACCAGGGCCAGCACCGCCAGCACCACGACCACCAGCACCTTCGTGGCGGCGACCGTGCGGGTGACGCCGCGCAGGTTCACCCCGGTCACCGCGAGCACCGCGCCGACCGCGACCAGCCGGGCCTGCCCCGGCCACAGGTACGCCCCGATGGTCAGCGCCATCGCCGCGCAGCTCGCCGTCTTGCCGACCACGAAACCCCAGCCGGCGAGGAACCCGGCGAACGGGCCGAGGCGTTCCCGGCCGTAGACGTACGTGCCGCCGGACTCCGGGTAGCGGGCGGCCAGCCGGGCCGAGCTGGTCGCGTTGCAGTACGCGACGAACCCGGCCAGCGCCAGCGCCACCAGCAGCCCGGTGCCGCCGGCCGCCGCGGCGGCCGGGGCGAAGACCACGAACACGCCCGCGCCGAGCATCGCCCCGAGCCCGACCACCACCGCGTCGGGTACGCCCAGCCGCCGCCGCAGTCGATCCACCACGGCAGGTTACGGGGCGGAGGTGAACGGGCGGCCTCGATCGGGCGACCGGCCCGGGTCGGCGGTGAACGGGCGGTCCCAGCCGCGTAGCCGGGCCGGTAGCGGCAGGTCGTCCCAGGGGATCCGGTGCAGCAGCCGGTCCAGCAGCAGCCCCAGCAGCAGCCCGGCCACCGAGTCGGTAAGCCAGTGCCAGCCCAGGTAGGTGGTGGTGCACAGGACCACCAGCGGCGGCACCACCCGCACGGCGGTGGCCAGCCGGGGTGGCATCCGCCGGCCGAGGGTCCGCAGCAGCGGGACGAGCAGCAGGGCGAGCACGCCGTACCAGACGATCGCGTTGGCCACGTGCCCCGACGGGTACGACTGGGCGTAGCGGACCGGCAGGTCGTGCTGGAACAGCGGCAGGGTCTGCTCCGGCGACAGGAACGGCTCCTTCATGCTGGCGCTCGGGGCCGGGCGGGCCGTCCACACCTTGAGCGGGCCGATGGTCAGATAGGTGAGCACGAAGGCGACCACCGGCGGCAGCACCGGGCGCACCGAGCGGAGCCGGACGGCCAGCAGCACCCCCAGGGCGGCGGCGAGCAGCGTCAACGGGGTGCCCTGGCCGAGCAGGTTGAGCACCCGGGCGACCCAGTAGGCGGCGGTCGGCCGGTGCGCCTCGGCCCAGTCGGCGACCGCCCGGTCGACGCCGAACAGGTGGTCGGTGGCGAGCGCCCCGGTCAGCGCGACCAGGGCGGTGAGCAGCAGCAGGTCCGGCCACCAGCCGGCCGGGCGGACCGGTCTGAGCCGCACCCCGCCGCGTACCGTCGTGGTTCGCTCCCGCACGCGATCACGCTACCGGCCGGCCCGGGGGGCCGTGGTGGCACGGCCCGGGTCGATGTGTGCCGAACCACGAAGGGAAGCGTCGGACGGGGGACACCCGGCACACTTGTCCCCGTGCGGATCACCTCGGCCCTCGTCGACCCGGCGCTGCTCGACCTTCCCTGGTCGACGCCGCTTACGCAGTGGCCCGCCCGGCACCTGGTGGCGCTGCCGCAGGGCATCTCCCGGCACATCGTCCGGTTCGTCCGCCTCGGCGACTACGTGTACGCGGTCAAGGAGACCGGGGAACGGGTCGCCGAACGCGAGTACGACCTGCTGCGAGCGCTGGAACGGATCGACTTTCCGTCGGTGGAGGCGATCGCGATCGTGGCCGACCGGCAGGCCGACGACGGCACCCCGCTGGACCCGGTGCTGATCACCAGGCACCTCCAGTTCTCGCTGCCCTACCGGGCGCTGTTCTCCCGCACGCTGCGTCCGGAGACGATGGGCCGGCTGCTCGACGCCCTCGCCGTGCTGCTGGTGCGGATGCACCTGACCGGCTTCTTCTGGGGCGACTGCTCGCTGTCGAACACCCTGTTCCGGCGGGACGCCGGGGCGTTCGCCGCCTATCTGGTCGACGCCGAGACCGGCGCGCTGCACCGTTCGCTGTCCAACGGGCAGCGCGGTGAGGACCTGGAGATCGCCCGGGTCAACATCTTCGGTGAGGCGCTGGACCTCCAGGCGGCCGGGCTGCTGCACGAGTCGATCGACCCGGAGGTGGTCTGCGAGGAGGTCGTGCAGCGCTACGAACGGCTCTGGCACGAGATCACCTACGAGCAGCAGGTCGAACGGGAGGCGCGGCACGACATCGAGCGCCGCATCCGCCGGCTCAACGACCTCGGCTTCGACGTGGCCGAGGTGGCCCTGTCGACGGTCGACGACGGGCGGTACCTGGTCCGCCCGAAGGTCGTCGACGCCGGCTACCACACCCGGCGGCTGATCCGGCTCACCGGCCTGGACGCCGAGGAGAACCAGGCCCGCCGGCTGCTCAACGACCTGGACGCCTACCGGGTGGAGAGCGACCTGACCGACGAGCAGCAGGCGGCCCACCGCTGGCTGACCGAGGTCTTCGAGCCGGTCGTCCGGGCCGTCCCCGCCCACCTGCGGCACAAGCTGGAACCGCAGGAGATCTTCGCGCAGATCATCGAGCACAAGTGGCTGCTCTCCGAGCGGGCCGGCCGGGACGTGGGGATGGGTCCGGCGGTGCAGTCCTACCTGGCCGACGTGCTGGTGCACCGCCCCGACGAGCAGGCCGTCCTGGGCGTCGAGGTCCCCACCGTCTGACCTGCCCGCCCCCGCGTGCGAGCGGGGTCAGTCGAGCCAGGTGCCGGCGCGCATCACCCTGACCACGGTCAGCTCGTCGTCGAGCACCACCAGGTCCGCACGGCGGCCCGTCTGGAGCGCGCCGACCCGGTCGCCGAGGCCGATGGCGCGGGCCGGGGTGGTGGCGACCATGCGTACCGCGTCGGTGATCGGGATGCCGGCGGTGACGGCGTGCCGCAGCGCCGCGTCCATGGTGAGGGTGCTGCCGGCGATCGCCCCGTCCCGGGCCAGCCGGGCCACCCCGTCGGCCACGGCGACCGGCTGGCCGCCCAGCTCGTACTCGCCGTCGGGCATCCCGGCGGCGGCCATCGCGTCGGTGACCAGGGCGATCCGCTCCGGGCCGGCCACGGAGGCGGCGAAGGTGAGCATCCCGTCGTGCAGGTGCACCCCGTCGGCGACCAGCTCGCAGACCACGTTCGGGGCCTCCAGCAGGGCCACCACCGGGCCCGGTTCGCGGTGGTGCAGCGGGCGCATCCCGTTGAACAGGTGGGTGCCGACGCTCGCCCCGGCCGAGACGGCGGCCCGGGTCTGCTCCCAGGTGGCGTCGGTGTGGCCGACGGCGGCGACCACCCCGTGCGAGGTGAGCAGCTTGATGGCGTCCAATGCGCCGGGGCGCTCGGGGGCCAGGGTGACCATGCGGACCGCCCCGCCGCCCTCGGCGACGAGCCGGCCCAGCTCGTCGGTGGACGGGTCGCGGAGGAACTCCGGGTTCTGCGCGCCGCACCGGGCCGCCGACAGGTACGGCCCCTCGAAGTGGACGCCGGCCAGTACCCCCTCGCGGACCAGCGGCGCGAACGCGGCGGTCGCCGTGCGCATCAGCTCGAACGGCGAGCTGACCAGGCTGGCCAGCAGGGTGGTGGTGCCGTGCCGCCGGTGGAACGCGGCGGCGGCGCGGGCGGCGTCGGCGTCACCGGTGGTGAAGGTGTGCCCGCCCCCGCCGTGGGTGTGCATGTCCACGAACCCCGGCACGATCCAGTGCCCGTCGCGCTTGGCCGGGTACTCGGCGACGGCGGTGATCCGCTCGCCGTCCAGCTCCACGCACCCCTGCCGGATCACGCCGGTCGGGGTCACCACCTTGCCGGTCACCCGCTGGGTCATCGTCTCTCCAGACTGTCGAGGGCGAGCAGGGCGGCACCGAGGCAGCCGGCCTCGTCGCCGAGGGCCGCCGCGACCAGGCGCGGCTCCCGATGGAAGGTCATCCGTTCGTGCAGGGCCGCGCGGAGCGGGTCGAGCAGTTGCCCGCCGGCCCGCGCCAGGCCGCCGCCGATGACCATGGTGTCGACGTCGTAGAGCGCCTGCCCGGTGGCGAGCCCGTCGGCGAGCGCCTCGACTGCCTCCCGCCACACCCGCCCGGCCAGTTCCTCACCGGCCGCCGCCCGCCCGGCCACGTCGGCCGCGCTCGCCGTCACCCCGGCCAGTTCGGCGTAGCGGCGGGCCACGGCCGAGGCCGACGAGACGGCCTCCAGGCAGCCGGGCCGGCCGCAGCCGCAGCGCGGGCCGTCGGGGCGTACCAGGATGTGGCCGATCTCGCCGGCCGCACCGTGCGCGCCGACGGCGGCCGACCCGGCGACCACGTGCGCGGCGGCGATGCCGGTGCCGATCGCGACGAAGAGCACGTGCCGGGCGTCCCGGCCGGCACCGAGCCGGGCCTCGGCGATCCCGCCCACCCGCACGTCGTGGCCGAGCGCCGCCGGCAGCCCGAGCCGCGCCCCCACCAGCTCCCGCAGCGGTACGTCCCGGAAGCCGACGTTGGCCGACCAGACCGCCACCCCGGCGGCCTCGTCGACCACCCCGGGCACGGCGACGCCGCAGGCCACCGGGGTCGACCCGGCGGCGCGGGCCCGGTCGGCCAGCCCTTCGGCGACGGCGAGGACGGTCTCCACCACGGCGTCCGGGCCGCGTCCGGCGTCGGTCGGATGCCGTTCGGCGTGCAGCACACTGCCGTCGGGGCGGACCAGGGCGCACTTCATGCCGGTGCCGCCGACGTCCAGCGCGACGACGACCCGGTCGTCGCCCGTCGGCCCGTCGGTCATGCCAGCACCACGGAGCGGGTCAGGTGCCGGGGCGCGTCCGGGTCCAGCCCCCGGCTGGTCGCCAGGGCCACCGCGAAGCGTTGGGCGAGGATCAGGTCGGCCATCGGGTCGACCGGGGTCCGGCCGGCCGCCCAACTGCCGAGCACGGTGTGGCAGCCGTGGTGCCGGCTGTGCACGAACGCCGCCCCGGTGGCCGCCACGTCCTCCGGCAGGCCCTCGGGCAGCTCCCCGAACGCCCAGACCAGCCGGCCGGGGCCGGCGATCGAGATGGGGCCGTGCCGGTAGTCCATCGCCGGGTACGCCTCGGCCCAGAAGGTGGCCGCCTCGCGGCACTTCAGCGCGGCCTCCTGGGCCAGCCCGACCGTCCAGCCGCGACCGAGGAAGGTGGCCTGGTCGATGCGGGCCGGGTCGAGCGGCAGCGGGGCGCGGACGGCGACCTCGGCGTCGGCGGCCAGCGCCTCGACGTTGTCGCCGAGGTGGGCGCGCAGCAGAGCCAGGGCGGTGGTGGCGAACCGGGTCTGCACCACGGAACGCTCGTCGGCGAAGGGCATCGGCACGGCCGTGTCGGCCAGCGTGACGGCGGGCGACCCGGGGTCGCCGACCAGGACGGTGGTGGGGGTCCGGCCGCGCAGCGCGGCGAGCAGGTCGAGCACCTCGGTGGTGGTGCCGGAGCGGGTGACCGCGATCAGCCGGTCGTAGCGGCGCTCGGCGGGGAACTCGCTGGCCTGGAAGGCGTCGGTCTCGCCGTGGCCGGCCCGTTCGCGCAGCCCGGCGTACGCCATGGCCATGAACCACGAGGTGCCGCAGCCGACGACGGCGACCCGCTCGCCGGGGCGGGGGAGGGCGCTGGCGACGGTGCCGGCGAGTCGGGCCGCCTCCCGCCAGCAGTCGGGCTGGCTGGCGATCTCCGCGTCGACGTACGCCATGGGGAACTCCTCGCACAGGGGAGGGAGGTGCGCAATACGGCTCATTACCACCGTCTTTCGCGCGCTATTCTGCGCGAAACGAGGTGCGCGTGGCAACCTGCCCCCGGATCGCGCAGTCGGGGGTTTTGCGCACTGCGAGTTTCGCGCACTACTGTGCACGCATTCGATCACCCTTCGTGCAGAGTCGGAGGCCCCCCGTGGACCGGTACGCCAGGTGGAACGCTCTGCTCGAAATGCTCACCGACAGTGGTCGGGTCAGCGTCGAGGAGGCCGCCGAGCGGCTGGACGTCTCCCAGGCGACCATCCGGCGCGACTTCGACCAGCTCGCCCAGCAGCAGATGATCACCCGGACCCGGGGTGGGGCGGTCGCCAACGGCGTCTCGTACGACCTGCCGCTGCGTTACAAGACGGCCAAGCACTCGGCTGAGAAGCAGCGGATCGGGGCGGCCGCCGCCGCGCTCGTCTCGCCCGGCACCGTGGTCGGCCTCAACGGCGGCACCACCAGCACCGAGGTGGCCCGCGCCCTGGCCGTCCGCCCCGACCTGAACACCAGTGCCGAGGGTGCCCAGCTCACCGTGGTCACCAATGCCCTGAACATCGCCAACGAGCTGCTGGTGCGCTCCCGGATGAAGGTGGTGGTCGCCGGGGGTGTGGTGCGACCGAAGTCGTTCGAGCTGGTCGGGCCGCTGGGTGGGGCGCTGCTGCGCGAGGTCACCCTGGACGTCGCCCTGTTGGGCGTGGACGCGCTCGATCCCCAGTTGGGTGCCGCCGCCCACCACGAGGGTGAGGCGGCGATGAACAACCTGATGGTGGCGCGGGCCAAGCGGGTGGTGATCATCGCGGACTCGTCCAAGCTGGGCGGTCACGCGTTCGCCCGGATCTGCCCCGTGGAGCGGGTGGAGACCCTGGTGACCGACTCCGGGGCGGCCCCGGAACTCGTCGATGCGTTCCGCGCCGCCGGAGTGGCCGTCATCTGCGCCTGAGTGACCCGTTGATACACCGTCGGTAGTAATTGAGCGCCGATGCATACCGGGTATTGCCCTGGCGGGTATACCGAGTATGGTGACCGCTGTCATCAGCCACCATCGGGGGAGGCGCAGCTTGTCGGCTGTCCTGGAGATCGAAGGTCTACGTAAGACGTACAAGAGTCGCCGGCGTGGGGTCCGCAACGCGCTGGACGGCTTCGACATGCGGGTGGAGGCCGGTCAGGTGCACGGCTTCCTCGGCCCCAACGGGTCGGGCAAGACCACCACCCTGCGTACCCTGCTCGGGCTGATCCAGCCCGACGGCGGGCGGATGGCCATCCTCGGCCACGAGGTGCCCGGCGCACTGCCCACCGTCGCCGGTCAGGTCGGCGCGATCGTGGAGAGCCCGCAGTTCTTCCCGCACTTCTCCGCCCGGGACACCCTGTCCCTGCTGGCCGGGGCCGGCGACGTCCCCGCCGTACGGGTCGACGAGGTGCTCGAACTGGTGGGGCTGCGGGACCGGGCCGGCGAGCGGGTCAAGACGTACTCGCTCGGCATGAAGCAGCGGCTCGCTGTCGCCTCCGCCCTGCTCCAGAACCCCAAACTGCTGATCCTCGACGAGCCGGCAAACGGTCTCGACCCGGGCGGCATCCGGGAGATGCGCACCCTGATGCGCACCCTCGCCGAATCCGGGATGACCGTTGTGCTCTCCAGCCACATTCTCGGCGAGATCCAGCTCATCTGCGACGAGGTCACCATCATCTCGCTGGGCCGCCGGGTCGCCGCCGGTCCGGTGGAGCAGGTGCTGGCCCAGCACTCGCACGGCGGCGTACGGGTGCGGCTGGACGCCGCCGAGGACCTCGCCGCCGCCGCCGAACTACTCGGCCGGGCCGGCGTCGCGGTCACCCGCCACCCGGACCACCTGATGCTGGCCGGAGTGGACAAGCCGGCCGCGGTCAGCCGGCTGCTCGCCGAACAACACCTGTACGTCAGCGAACTGGCCCCGGTCGCGGTGGACCTGGAGAGCGTCTTCCTGGAGATCACCGCCACCGCTCCGGTCCCCGGTCAGCACCGCCAGGTCGACCAGTCCGCCAAGATCGGCGAGCCGGGCCACACCGCCGGCACCACGGGAGGGTGGGGCGCATGAGCCTGTACGTCACCGAACTGCGTCGGCTGGCCAAGCGCCGGCTCACCCGGGTCATGCTGGTCCTGCTCGTCCTCGGCCTGGCCGGCATCGTCACCGCCTTCACCTTCTCCAGCCACAAGCTCTCACCGGCCGTGATCGCCCAGGCGCAGGCGGAGTCGGACGCGAACTTCCGGGACGCCGTCCGGGAGTGGGAGCGGTCGATCGCCGAGTGCGACGCGGCCAAGGCACGCGGCGAGCAGACCGACGAGCGGTACGGCCCGAACTGCGGCCGGGACTGGAAGCCCACCGCCGAGATGTTCGACCCGAAGTGGAACCTGCCCTACCAGTTCGACTTCCGGGCCGAGTTCGGCAACTTCATCGCCATCTTCGCCGGGGCGGTGGCGTTGTTCGGCTTCCTGATCGGCGCCTCGTTCGTGGGCGCCGAGTGGAGCACCGGCGGGATGATGAACCTGCTGCTGTGGCGGCCGAAACGGCTCACCGTGCTCGGCACCAAACTGGCCGCCGTGCTCACCACGCTGACCGGGGTGACCGTGGTGCTCGGGGCGTTGTGGACCCTGGCCTTCTGGCTGATCGCCACCTTCCGGGGGACCACCGAGAAGGTCACCTCCGGGGTGTGGCAGTCCGCCGGGATCAGCGGCCTGCGGGCGCTGGCGATGATCCTCGCCGCCGGTGCGGTGGCCTTCGCCCTGGCGTCCCTGGGCCGGCACACGGCGATGGCACTCGGGGTGGCCGTGGGGGCCGGGGTGATCAGTGAGATCGGCATCCGGATCGCCACGACGATCGCCGAGGTCCGGTTCGGTGACCGGTGGGTGCTGTCCACCTATGCGCTGGCCTGGTTCCAGAAGCAGTGGGCGCTCGTCGACTACCGCTCCTGCGAACTCGTCCAGGGCGAGTGCACGCCCAAGGAGCTGCTGGTGACCTGGCAGGACTCGGCGCTGGTGTTCGGCATCGGCACCGCCGTGGTGATGGTCGCCGCGTTCTGGATGATGCGCCGGCGGGACATCACCTGATCGGGGTGCCGCCCGGTTCGGGCGGCACCCGAGGGCGACGGGCCCGGGTCGACCACGTGTCGAGCCGGGCCCGTCCGTCGTCCGGAAGCGTCGCCCACCCTGGTTAAGCTGGGTTTCCCCGGCCGGTACGCCCGGTCGTCCACCCTGCCGAGGAGCGCCGTGCCGCCGCCCACCGACGCCATGCCGCCCGTGCCCCCCGCCGACCCCCCACCGCCCGCCGACGTCCGGTCCGCGCCGCCCCCGGTGCCGTCGCCCCCGCCGGCCCCGGAGGACGACGCGTACACACCCCCCGACGCCGACGTACCGTCGCCCCGGTCCGGGCCGGCGGCCGGGTCGGCCGGTGCGCGGGCGACGGCCGGCGGCGACGAGCTGACCGAGCGGGAGCGGTCGATCCTCGCCTTCGAACAGCAGTGGTGGCGGCACGCCGGGGCCAAGGAGCAGGCCATCCGGGACACCTTCGGACTGTCCGCGACCCGCTACTACCAGTTGCTCAACGCCCTGCTGGACCGCCCGGCCGCGCTGGTCGCCGAGCCGCTGCTGATCGGCCGGCTGCGCCGGCTGCGCGCCTCCCGCGCCCGCAACCGCCGCCGCTGAGCCCTGCCCACGCTGACAGCGGAGCGTGAGGTTCCCAGCTCCGGTGGGACGACCGGCCGATACCTCCGACCGGACCGCCAGTCACCGGCCAAAAGGGTGGACGATGGCCGGCGCGGGCGGCAGACTGCGGCACGTGGCAGGTACGGTACGGCTGGAGCCGGTGGACGAGGCGAACCTGGAATCGTTGCTCTCCGTAGCGGCGGCCGAGGCGGAGCCGAGTGACGTCATGCCCCCGGTCGACGCCCCCGCCGGCTGGTCGCTCGCCCGCCGGGAGGCCTTCCGTGACTTCCACCGGGCCAGCTTCGGCGGGCTGGACGGCCCGACCCGCACCCTGATGTTCGCCGTGTGTGCCGGCGGCGAGGTGGTCGGCATGATCCGGATGACCCGCTGCGACGCCCCGGGGGTGGTGGAAACCGGGATGTGGCTCGGCCGGTCGGCCCGGGGCCAGGGCCTCGGCGCGGCGGCCCTGCGGCAACTGCTCAACGCCGCGGCGGCGGCCGGCATGCACTCCGTCGTCGCTGATACCACCCCGGACAACCTGGGGGCCGTCGCGGTGCTGCGCAACTGCGGCGCCAAGCTCCGTGAAGACGACCACAAGGTGTACGCGGAGATCTCGCTCGACGCGACGCCCCCCGCCGACGGCTGACCCCCTCGTCGGCCACCGCGCGGGCGGCGTGTCGCCGACGGTCGAGATGCCCGCAGCGAGTGATATGACTACCTGTCATATTTATGCCGCTCAGGCATACCGCTCACCGCTACATCCACCCGCCCCGACGACACGCCCGGACCGGCCGACGCAGCACCCCCGGCTGCACCAGCAGGCTCAGCCTGTGTGCTTGTCGGCGTAGGCGGCCAGCCAGGCGACCTGCCCGGGGTCCAGGGAGGGGCGCACGCGGTCCCGGGCGGTGGCGACGTGCGCGGCGGTGACCGTGGCGGCCGACAGCGACTCCCGCATCGCGGCCAGCGCCGCCTCCCGCACCAGCGCCGCACAGTCCGCCGCCGAGAAGCCGGTCAACTCCTCGCCGAGCGCCGCCAGGTCGACATCCTCGGCGAGCGGCACGGCGCGGGACGCGGCCCGCAGGATCTCCGCGCGGGCCGGGCCGTCCGGCGGCGGCACGTACACCAGCCGTTCCAGCCGGCCGGGACGCAGCAGGGCCGGGTCGACCAGGTCCGGCCGGTTGGTCGCCCCGATCACCACCACGTTGCGCAGCGCCTCCACCCCGTCCAGCTCGGTCAGCAGGGCGGCCACCACCCGGTCGGTCGTACCGCCGTCGGTGGCCTGTCCGCGTACCGGGGCCAGCGCGTCCATCTCGTCGAGGAAGACCAGCGTCGGTGCGGCCTCGCGGGCCCGGCGGAACAGCTCCCGCACGGCCCGCTCGCTCTCACCCACCCACTTGGACAGCAGCTCGGCACCCTTCACCGACAGCACGTTCGCCCGTCCGGTCCCGGCCAGGGCGGTCACCAGGTAGGTCTTGCCGCACCCGGGCGGCCCGTAGAGCAGCACCCCCCGGGGCGGCTGCACCCCCAGCCGGGCGAAGGTGTCCGGGTAGGTCAGCGGCCAGAGCACCGACTCGGTGAGGGTCTGCTTCACCTCGCCGAGGCCGCCGACGTCGTCCAGGGTGACCGTCGCCAGCTCCAGCGTGGACGCCGCCATGGTGGTCGGCCGGACCACCTCCAGCGCCGCCGTGAAGTCGGCCATCGCCACCGTCGGCGTCTGCGCCGTCTTCTGCCGCAGCGCCGCCCGCACCCCGGCCTCGCGGACCAGCGCGGCCAGGTCGGCGGCGACGAACCCGGGGGTACGGCCCGCCACCTCGTCGAGCCGGACGTCCTCGGCCAGCGGCACCTGCCGGGTCAGCACGGTCAACTGTTCCCGACGCAACGCCGGGTCGGGCAGCGGCACCGAGATCCGCAGCGACAGCAGATCCGGCGCGCGCAACCCCGGATCGACCGACTCGGGGCGCGAGGTGGTGCACACCACCGCCGTACCCGACCGGACGGCACCGGCGAGCACCTGCCGGAACACGGTGGCCAGCGGCCCGGCGTCCTCGGCCGGGGCCAGCGCCTCCACGTCGGTGACCAGCAGCACGGCCGGCCCGCCCGAGGCCAGCTCGGCGACGGTGTCGCGTAGCCGTCGGGCCGCCGCGTCGTTGGTCAACGCGGCGAGTTCCGGCGCCCACAGCGGGCGTACCCGGGCCCCGACCGTCTTGGCCACCGCCCGCACCAGCGCCGACTTGCCCGAGCCGGCCGGCCCGCTGAGCAGCACACCGAGAGAGACCGTGGTACCCAGCCGCCCCAGCACCTCGCGGTGGTGGAAGCCGAGGTCCAGCAGCTCGGTCAGCTCCTCGGCCTGCGCCCGCAGACCGGGCAGCTCGTCCACGTGCGGCACGTCGTCGTCGTGCCCGGCCCCGCCGGCCTCCCCGGCCCCGCCGGCCTCCCCGGTCGGGCCCGTCGGGCTGCCGGCCGGAGCCGTCCCGGTACGGCCGGTCGAGCCCCGCCCGGGGCCGGTCGGGCCGGACGAACCGTGGGTGACCTGGCCGTGCTCCCAACCGACCACGGTGTCCATGGTGACCAGGCCACCGGTCTGCGGGTCGGCGGCGACCACGGTCAGCAGGGTGCTCGTCCAGGCGTACCCGACGGTGTTGGCGAGGCTGCGGCGGGCGGCCTCGACCAGACCGCGTACCGAGGCGTCGGGGAGCACGTCCTGGGGGAGCAGCGAGACGTTGTCGCCCTCGCTGACGACCTTGCCGAGCAGAGCGAGCCGGAGCATCTCCGGGGACACCGCGGCGAGCACCGACACCGGACCGGCCAGGGTCACCCGGCGGGCCGGGGTCACCGGGGCGGGACCGACCGTCACCTGCCCGCCGTCGCGCAGCCCGAGATTGCCCAACGTCAGGTCGTCGGCATAGAGCAGGGCGGCGCTGGCGGTCGGCTCGGCGGGCGCGACGATCCCGGCGGTGACCCGCCTGCCGGCCAGCCGTACCGGGTCCCCCGGGCGCAGGGCCAGGGCGGTGAGCACCTCCGGGTGCAGCCGGACGATGCCACGTCGGGCGTCCAGCGCGGCCGGGCGCAGGCTGGCGGTCAGGGTCAGATCCGGTGCGGGCATCGCCCGACAGTAGCCGCCCGCCGCCGCCGACGCCCGGCGGTCATCCGGTACGACCGCCCAGGCCAGCCGGCTGGTCGGCCCGGAAGCGGGGTGCCGCGCCCGGTCGTACCGTCAGGTGTCGTTGTCGAGCAGCGTCGGGTCCCGCCGGATCAACTCGGCGAGCCGGGCCGCCGGATCGACACCAGGCATCTCCCGGGCCGGGGTCCACGCCTGTGGCGTCCGGTCGGCCAGCGGCCAGGCCGGCGGCGGGGTGGCCGACGGGTCGACACCCGCCCGCGCCACGACGTCGGACCGCTCGTTGCGTACCCCGTTCTCCGGTCGCTCGGTGCGTGCCCCGACGCCCGGCCGCTCGTTGCGGGCCACGGGTTGCGCCTGCTCGATCCGCAGCGGATACGTACGTCCGGCGTACTCGACGCGCAGCACCACGGTCAGGCCGGGGCGGGCGGCCACCACCCGGCGGACGGCCTCGGCCACCTCCTCCACCGGGTCGCCGTCGGGGTCGGGCACCGGCCCGGCCCACCCGGGCCCGGTCCGGGCCAGTTCGCCAGCCGCCGGCGTGGCGGGCGCCGGCCCGGGGCGCGCCGGCCCGGTGGCGGCCGGCGCCGGGCCGGCC
>NZ_JBMDWU010000295.1:0-35438 GCF_048594385.1 Micromonospora sp.
CCCGGACGCCGCCGCGTCGTTCGCGCCGGCCTCCCCGCCGGCCGCGTACGCCGCCCCCGCCGCGCAGCCGTACACCGCGCCGGCCACCTCGTACGCCCCGCCGGCCCCGTCGACGCCGGTGGTGGCCCGACCGGACCGGCCGGCCGACTCGCCGATCTTCCGGGAGATGGAGGCGGTGTGGTTCCGGTCCCACGGGGACGACGCCACCGCGATCTTCACCCGGCCCCGGTTCGACGAGGAGCCGCCGACCGCCCCGGTCCGCCCGAACGGCGCGACCACGCCGTCGCGCCCGCCGCTGCCCACCCGGGTGCCGACCGCGCCGACCGCCGCCGGTACGCCGACCGTGACGCCCGCCGCCCCGGAAGCGCCGGCCGCGACCGGTCCGGTTCCGCCCGCCGCCACCGGTCCGGTTCCGCCGGCCGCCACCGGTCCCGTACCGCCCGCCGCCACCGCGTCGCCGACATACGGCACACCCCCGCCGGCCGCCCCCGAGGCACCGGCGACCCCGCCGGCCACCGACGCCGACGCGTGGCGGACGGCGGCCGACGACGGCTGGACCCGGGCCAGCCAGGCGGCCGAGCCGGCCAACGCCGGCACCACCCGGTCCGGCCTGCCCAAGCGGGTTCCCCAGGCACAGCTCGTGCCCGGCGGGATCGAGCCGAAGAGCGGCCGGGACCGCAGCCGCCGTACCCCCGACGAAGTACGCGGCCTGCTCTCGGCCTACCACCGCGGCGTGCAGCGCGGTCGCACGGCGGGCGCGGACCCCAACAGCACCTCGACCAAGGAGACGAACCGATGAACAGGCCAGCTGCCATGCAGGACATGGGTTGGCTGCTCACCAACTTCGCCGACAGCGTGGCGGGTATCGCCCACGTGGTGGCGGTGTCCGCGGACGGGCTGCTGCTCGCCTCCTCGCGGGACCTGCCCGCCGACCGGGCCGACCAGCTCGCGGCGATCACCTCCGGCGTGGTGAGTCTGACCGAGGGTGCCGCCCGGATGTTCAGCGCTGGCGGGGTGCTGCAGACAGTGATCGAGATGGACAGCGGCTACCTGTTCCTGATGTCGATCAGCGACGGGTCGTCCATGGCGGTGCTCGCCGCCCGCAGCTGTGACGTGGGTCAGGTCGGCTACGAGATGGCGCTGCTGGTCGAGCGGGTGGGCGCGGCGCTGGTGCCGCTGCCGCGGGACGCCGTGCGTTCGTAGCCACGGCGGGGGCCGGGCGCGACCGCGTCCGGCCCGAGTGACGAAGCATCCGGGCCCGGACCCGGGCGGGAGGAGGTGATCGAGGGATGGACCCCCGGCGGGACCCACGTGGAGCGCTGGTACGTCCGTACGCGGTCACCCGGGGCCGCACCGAACCGAGCCGGGACATCGCGCTGGAGGCGGTGCTCAGCTCCAACGCGACCCAGGTGGCCGAGTCCCGCTTCGCCGGGCACGACAAGTACCGAATCGCCACCGTCTGCGAGGGACGGGCGCAGTCGCTGGCGGAGATCGCCGCGTACACCCGGATGCCACTGGGCGTCACCCGGGTGCTGGTCGCCGACCTGGTCGCCGACGGTCTGCTCACGCTACACACTGCCGCTCCCGCCGAGGGGTTCGAGGAGCGAATGGAAATCCTTGGAAGGGTGCTAAGTGGACTTCGCAGGCTATGACCCCGCCGGGTCGCGCCAGAGCCGGGGAATCGTCTCCGCGAAGATCGTGGTCGCGGGCGGCTTCGGCGTGGGCAAGACGACCCTGGTCGGGGCGATCTCCGAGATCACGCCGCTGACCACAGAGGCGCTGATGACCGCCGCCGGTGTCGGCATCGACGACCCGTCGAAGGTGCCCGGCAAGGAGACCACCACGGTCGCCATGGACTTCGGCCGGATCACCATGGCGCAGGACCTGATCCTGTACCTGTTCGGCACCCCCGGCCAGACCCGGTTCTGGTTCATGTGGGACGAGATCATCCGGGGCGCGGTGGGCGCCGCCGTCCTGGTGGACACCCGCCGGATCACCGACGCCTTCGCCCCGCTGGACTACTTCGAGAACCGCAAACTCCCGTACGTGGTGGCGCTGAACCGGTTCGACGGCTCGGACCTGTACGAGCCGGAGGAGGTCCGGGAGGCGTTGGCCATCTCGGCGGACGTGCCGCTGGTGATGTGCGACGCCCGCGACCGCGAGTCGGTCAAGCAGGTGCTGGTGACCGTGGTGGAACACGCCATGATCCGCCTCCAGGCCGAGCACGGACGGGGTTTCCCCACCCCGGTGGGCTGAACCCGACCCGGCCCGCCCCGCCGCGTGACGGTGGGGCGGGCACCCGGGTCACTCCACCCGGAGCCGGTAGCCGCGCTTGACCACGGTCTGCACCACCCGGGGTGCGCGCAGCCCCACCCGCAGCCGGGCCACCGCCATCTCCACCGCGTGCTCGTCGGCCCCCCGGGGCAGCGTGCGGAGCAGTTCCGTCCGGGACAGCACCCGGCCGGGCCGGGTGGCCAGGGCCCGCAGCACCGCCATCGGGGCGGGGGCCAGCGGGCGCAGTTCCCCGTCGATGACGGCGGCGTGCCCGCGCAGGGTCAGCAGGTGCCCGGCCGCCTTCACGGTGACGGTACGGCGGGGCAGCTCGTCCACGATGGTGCGGACCAGCGCGCCGAGCCGGGCCCGGCTCGGCGCGCTGACCGGCACCCCCCGCCGGACCAGGGGTTCGGCGGTCACCGCGCCGACGCAGCTGACCAGGACGTCCCCGCGCAACGCGGCGAGCACCGTCTCGGTCCGGTCCCCGGCGGCCCGCAGCAGCGCCTCCGCCGCCGGGGCGGAGGTGAAGGTGACGGCGTCGACCAGACGGCCGGCGACCAGGTCGATCAGCCGGTGCAGCGGGGCCGGGTCGGTCGGTGGGGCCCACCGGTAGACGGGCACCTCGATCACCGTGGCGCCGGCGGCCTCCAGCGCCTCGGTGCACTCCGGCTGCCGGTCGCCGTGCAGTTGCATGGCGATCACCTGCCCGGCCACGCCGCGCCGGCACAGGTGCTCCACCACCTCCTCGCAGCTCTCCGAGGCCGGCGACCACTGGTCGTGCAGGCCGGCGGCGCGGATCGCCCCCCGCGCCTTGGGGCCCCGGGCCACCACGTAGGCCCGGGACAGCACGCCCTTCAGCGGCTCGGCCAACCCCCAGCCCTCGGCCGCCTCCAGCCAGCCGCGCATGCCGATGCCGGTGTTGGCCATCAGCACGTCCGGCGGCCGGTCCAGGCAGGCCCGGGTGGCGTCCCGCAGGTCGGTGTCGTCGGCCAGCGGCACGATCCGCAGGGCCGGGGCGAGCACCACCCGGGCACCGCGCCGTTCCAGCAACGCGGCCAGTTCGTCGCGTCGCCGGTCGGCGGTCACCCCGATGGTGAAGCCGGCCAGTTCGTCCCGCATCACTCCTCCTGTCGCAGCCGCACCTCGACCAGGCCGCCCCGGCAGCGGACGTCGTACCGGGGCAGGGTCACCCCGGGCAGGTCCAGGCAGAGCCCGGTTCGCAGGTCGTACACCTGCTTGTGCAGGGGAGAGGCGACGGTGGGCGCCCCGTCCCGGCTGCCGACGATGCCCCGCGACATCACGTACGCGCCGCTGAGCGGGTCGAGATTGTCCACCGCGAACAGTTCGTCGTCGATCCGGAAGATCGCCACCTGGACGCCGTCGACGAGGGCGGCGACGCCCCGTTCGGGCTCCAGCCGGTCCAGCGGGCAGACCCGGGTCCAGTCGACGGTGACGGTGCCGCTCATCGCCGCACCTCCGGCAGGCCGAGGGCGACCGGCTGGCGACGTCGGGCGGGTGCCCCGTCGGGTGGCGCGCCCCCGTCGGGTGGGACGGTGGCGGGCCGGGTGTCGCGCGTCGGCACCGGCTGGCCGCGTTCCACCGCGAAGGTGATCGACGGGTCCGGCACGTCGGGGGCGTTGACGAACGAGGTGAACCGGCGCAGCCGGTCGGGGTCGTCGAGCACGTCGCGCCACTCGTCGGAGTAGGAGGTGACGTGCCGGGCCATCGCCGCGTCGAGTTCGGCGCAGAGCCCCAGCGAGTCGTCGACGATCACCGAGCGCAGGTGTTCGAGGCCGCCGTCCATCGCCTCGATCCAGGCGGAGGTGCGTTGCAGCCGGTCGGCGGTGCGGACGTAGAACATCAGGAACCTGTCGATCAGCGTGATCAGTTCCTCGGTGGTCAGGTCGGTGGCGAACAGGTCGGCGTGTCGGGGCCGGAAGCCGCCGTTGCCGCCGAGGTAGAGGTTCCAGCCGGTGTCGGTGGCGATGATGCCGAAGTCCTTGCTGCGCGCCTCGGCGCACTCCCGGGCACAGCCGGAGACGGCGGACTTGAGCTTGTGCGGGGCGCGCAGTCCCCGGTAGCGCAGTTCCAGCGCGACGGCCAGGCCGACCGAGTCCTGCACCCCGTACCGGCACCAGGTCTCGCCGACGCAGGACTTCACCGTGCGCAGCGCCTTGCCGTACGCGTGGCCGGACTCGAAGCCGGCGTCGACCAGCCGCCGCCAGATCTGCGGGAGCTGCTCGACCCGCGCGCCGAACAGGTCGATCCGCTGCCCGCCGGTGATCTTGGTGTAGAGCTGGAAGTCGCGGGCCACCTCGCCGATCACGATCAGCTTGTCCGGGGTGATCTCGCCGCCCGGGATCCGGGGCACCACCGAGTAGCTGCCGTCGCGTTGCAGGTTGGCCAGGAAGTGGTCGTTGGTGTCCTGCAGTGACGCCTGCTCGCCGTCGAGCACGTGGCCGGTGCCCAGCGAGGCGAGGATCGAGGCCACCACCGGCTTGCAGACGTCGCAGCCCCGGCCCCGGCCGTGCTCGGCGACGAGCTGCGAGAACGTCCGGATGCCGCGCACCCGGACGATGTCGAACAACTCCTGCCGGCTGGCGTCGAAGTGCTCGCACAGCGCCGTGGACTGCTGCACCCCGGCCGCGTCGAGCAGTTGCTTGAGCATCGGCACGCAGGAGCCGCAGCTCGTCCCGGCCCGGGTGCACGCCTTCAACGCCGGCACGTCGCACGCCCCGCCGGCGATCGCCGCGTCGATGTCGTCGCGGGTCACCGCGTTGCACGAGCAGACCTGCGCCGCGCCGGGCAGCGCGGTCACCCCGCCGCCGCCCTCGCCTGCCGGGGCGAGCAGCGCCAGCGGGGGAGCGGGCAGCGGCCCGCCGACGCTGGCCCGCAGCGTCGGGTAGGCGGTCGCGTCCCCGACCAGCACCCCGCCGAGCAGCGTCCGCGCGTCGTCGGAGAGGACCAGCTTCGCGTACGAGCGGGTGGCCGGGTCGGTGAACGTGACGTCCAGGCAGCCCGGGGTGGTGCCGTGGGCGTCACCGAACGAGGCCACGTCGACGCCGAGCAGCTTGAGTTTCGTGGCGCTGTCCGCGCCGGGGAAGGTGGCCGCGCCGCCGAGCAGCCGGTCGGCCACCACCTCGGCCATCGCGTACCCGGGGGCGACCAGACCGTGGCAGGTGCCGTCGACGGCGGCGCACTCGCCGACCGCCCAGATCCGCTCGTCGTCGCTGCGGCAGGCCGCGTCGACCAGCACCCCGCCGCGCGGGCCGAGGGCCAGGCCGGCGGCGCGGGCCAGCTCGTCGCGCGGCCGGATACCGGCGGCCACCACGACCAGGTCGGCGTCGACCGTGCCGCCGTCGGAGAGGTCCAGGGCGGCGACCGTGCCGGCCGGGCCGGGCCGCAGCGCGGTGGTGCCGACCCCGAGGTGGGTGGTGACGCCCAGCTCCTCGACGTAGCGGCGCAGCATCGCCCCGCCCGCCTCGTCGACCTGCACCGGCATCAGCCGGGGCGCGAACTCCACCACGTGGGTCCGCAGCCCCAGCAGGCGCAGCGCGTTGGCGGCCTCCAGCCCGAGCAGGCCACCGCCGATGACCGCCCCGGTCGACCGGCCCCGGGCGTGCTCCCGGATCGCCTCCAGGTCGTCCAGGGTGCGGTAGACGAAGACGCCGGGCAGGTCGGTGCCGGCCACCGGCGGGACGAACGGGTACGACCCGGTGGCCAGCACGAGTGCGTCGTACGGGTGCTCCCCGGTCGCGGTGGTCACCACCCGCCGGTCCCGGTCGATCCCGGTGACCGGCTCACCGAGGCGCAGCTCCACCCCGTCGTCGGGGGTGTGCAGGTTCAGTTCCTCGGCGGTGACCCCGTCGAAGAACGCGGACAGTCGGACCCGGTCGTACGCCGGGCGGGATTCCTCGGCGAGCACCGTCACCTGCCAGTGCCGGTCGTGGTCGCGGGCGCGCAGCGCCTCGACGAACCGCTGGCCGACCATGCCGTTGCCGACGACGACCAAACGTCCACCGGTCATCGGGTCACCTCCTCGTGGTGTCATCACGGTCATCGGGTCGTCCCCACCGAGTCCACCCCGGACAGCCAGTCGACGATGCCGCCGACGGCCTGCCGGCAGCCACCGCAGCCGGTTCCGGCCCGGGTCGCGGCGACCACCTCGTCGACCGTCCGGGCGCCGGCCCGCCAGCAGCGGACCAGGGTGCCCTTGTCGACGTCGTTGCACTGGCAGACGGTTGCCGCGTCCGGCATCAGCGCCGGGGACGCGGCGGGTGTCGCGGGGGCGTTGCCGATCGACCGGCCGAGCAGCAGTGCCCGCCGGTCGGTGGGGACCGGGGCACCCCGGTCGAAGAGCTGCACCACCGTGCCGACCGCCGGGTTGTCGCCGAGCAGGATCGCCCCGGTGAGCCGGTCGTGGTGGATGCGTATCCGGGCGTACGTCCCCCGGGTCGGGTCGCTGAACGTCAGCTCCTCGCCGGGGCCACCGGCCGGGTCGCCCATCGCGGCCAGGTCGATCCCGGCGGCCTTGAGCCGGGTGACCACCGGCCGGGGCCGGTAGCGGGCGGCGGGGTCCTCGCCGGTGAGCAGGCGGGCCACCACCCGGGCCTGCGCCCAGGCGGGCGCGACGAGCCCGGTCGGGCCCTGGCCGGGTGGGCGGGCGCAGTCGCCGATCGCCGAGATCGCCTCGTCCGCGGTGCGCAGCCGGTCGTCGACCAGCACCCCCCGGTCGACGGCCAGCCCGGCGGCGGCGGCCAGGTCGGTGTCGGGGCGGACCCCGCAGGAGAGCACCAGCAGGTCGGCGTGCAGGGCGGTGCCGTCGGCCAGGTCGAGCCGGACCCCGTCGGCGTCGGTGGCCAGCCCGGTCGCCGGCACCCCCAGCCGGGTGGCCACGCCGAGCCCGGCCAGCGTGCCGGCGAGCACCGCGCCGGCGGTCGGGTCGAGCTGCCGTTCCATCAGGTGCGGGTGGGGGTGGACCACGGTCACCGCGAGCCCCCGGGCGGCCAGCCCGCGCGCCGCCTCCAGGCCGAGCAGCCCTCCGCCGAGCACCAGCGCGGTGCGCGCCGAGCGGGCGGTGGCGAGGATGCGGCGGCAGTCGGCCAGGGTACGGAAGACGGCCACCCGGGGCGGCAGGGCGGCCGGGTCGAGGCCGGCCAGCGGGGGCACCACGGCCCGGCTGCCGGTGGCGAGGACCAGGTGGTCGTAGTCGAGGTCGCCGTCGGGGGTGCGCACCGTGCGGGCCGCCCGGTCGATCGCGGTGACCGGCGCGCCGGTCCGCACGTCGGTGCCCTGCCCGGCGACCTCGGCCAGCTCCACGTCGGGCTCGTCGACCTTGCCCGCCAGCAGCGTGGACAGCATGATCCGGTTGTACGCCCGGTGCGGTTCCGCCCCGAGCACGGTGACCTTGCGGTCCCCGTTGCGGGCGTGCAGCTCGGTGGCGAGCCGGGCACCGGCCATGCCGTACCCGACGATCACGATGTGGCCGGTCATGCCCGCTCCACCCGGACCGCGCAGATCTTGAACTCGGGCATCCCGGAAACCGGGTCGAGGGCGTCGTTGGTGACCGAGTTGGCGCGGGCCGCCCCGGGCCAGTGGAACGGGGCGAAGACGGTGTCCGGCCGGATGGTCGGGCTGAGCCGGGCCGGTGCCCGCAGCTCACCCCGGCGGGAGGCGACCCGTACCTCGTCGCCGTCGCCGACGCCGAGCCGGGCGGCCAGGTCGGGGTGCAGTTCGACGAAGCCGTGCGGGGCGGCCCGGCGCAGCGCGTCGACCCGCCGGGTCTGCGTGCCGGACTGGTACTGGGCGAGTACCCGCCCGGTCGTGAAGTGCAGCGGATAGTCGGCGCAGACCGGCTCGGCCGCCGGCCGGTGCCGTACGGCGTGGAACCGGGCCCGGCCGGTCGGGGTGGGGAACGTGTCGGCGAAGAGCCGGGGGGAGTCCGGTCCGTCCGGGTCGGGGCACGGCCAGAAGACCCCGTCGGCGGATTCGATCCGCTCCCAGCTCACCCCGGCGTAGTCGGCGACGCCACCGGCGGAGGCCCGGCGCAGCTCGGCGAAGACGACCCTCGGGTCGGTGGGGAAGCGGTCCACGGCGGGATCGGCGGCGGGGCCGGTCGGCACCGGGTCGGGGGCGTCGAGGCGGGCCGCGAGGTCGGCGAGGACCGTCAGGTCGGTGCGGACGCCGGGCGGCGGTCGACGCAGCGCGCGGCGGCGCAGCACCCGACCCTCCAGATTGGTCATCGTGCCGTCCTCCTCGGCCCACTGGGCCACCGGGAGCACCACGTCGGCCAGTTCGGCCGTCTCGGAGCGCAGGAAATCGGCCACCACCAGCAGGTCCAGCCCGCGTAGCCGGGACTCGACCCGGGCGGCCCGGGGCGCGGAGACCACCGGGTTGGAGCCGAAGACCAGCAGCGCGCGGGGGCCGTCGGGGGTGCCGAGCGAGTCGAGCAACTGGTAGGCGGGCACCCCGGGGCCGGGCAACTCGGCCGGGTCGACGCCCCAGACCCCGGCGACGTGGGCGCGGGCGGCCGGATCGTCGATCTTCCGGTAGCCGGGGAGCTGGTCGGACTTCTGGCCGTGCTCGCGTCCACCCTGGCCGTTGCCCTGACCGGTGAGGCAGCCGTACCCGGAGTGCGGGCGGCCGGGCAGACCGAGGGCGAGGGCGAGGTTGACGTAGGCGCTGACCGTGTCGACGCCCTTGGCGTGCTGTTCGGCGCCCCGGGCGGTGAGGATCATCGCCGAACCGGCGGTGCCGAGCGCACGGGCGGTCGCCTCCAGGTCGGCCACCGGCACCCCGGAGAGCCGTTCCACCTCGGCCGGCCAGTACTCGGCGACGGTACGGCGTACCGCGTCGAAGCCCTCGGTGCGGGCGGCGACGTACTCCCGGTCGATCAGCCCCTCGGTGAGCGCGATGTGCAGCAGCGCGTTGGCGACCGCGAGATCGGTGCCGGGCAGCGGTTGCAGGTGCAGGTCGGCCTGGCGGGCGGTGGCGGTGAGCCGGGGGTCTACCACGATCAGCCGGCCGCCCCGGGCTCGCTGGTCGGTCACGTGCCGCATCAGCGGCGGCATGGTCTCGGCCGGGTTCGCCCCGACCAGCAGCAGGGTGTCGGTGCGGCCCAGGTCGGTCAGCGGGAACGGCAGCCCCCGGTCGACGCCGAAGGCGCGCAGCCCGGCGGCCGCGGCCGAGGACATGCACCACCGGCCGTTGTAGTCGATGTGCCGGGTCCGCAGCGCCACCCGGGCGAACTTGCCGAGGGCGTACGCCTTCTCGTTGGTGAGCCCGCCGCCGCCGAAGACGGCGACCGCGTCCCGCCCGTGGGCCCGCTGGACGGTGCGCAGCCCGTCGACGATCCGGTCCAGCGCGGCCGCCCAGGTCGCCGGGCGCAGCGTGCCGGACGGATCGCGGACCAGCGGGGTGGTCAACCGGTCGGGGTGGTCGAGCAGGTCGGCGGCGGTCCAGCCCTTCTGGCACAGCCCGCCGCGGTTGGTGGGGAACTGTCGGGGCTGGACCTCGATCCGGCCGTCGTCGGTGTCCCGCAGGACCATGCCGCACTGAAGGGCGCAGTACGGGCAGTGCGTTTCCGCCTCGCGGGGTGGCTGCCCCGTTCGTGTCGCGGCGCGTGCACCGTCTGTCATGTCCGCAAAGCGTGCCGCCGGCCGGTTTCCGACCGGGGTCCCTTCTGTTTCGGTCCTGTCAAGAGCGGTTCACACCGCACCGGGGCATCGGAGCGGACGGTGGGGTCTATAATATGAGACAAGTTTCCTAATATGTGAGAGGGGTGCATCGTGGACGTGACGGCGGCCTTCGATGCGGTGGCGGGCTCCTACGATCAGGCCCGCCGCCGGCTCGTCCCCTGCTTCGACGACTTCTACGGCACCGCCGTCGAGGTGGCGGCCCCGCCGCTGCGGGCCGCGCTCGCCGCCGGTCGTACCCCCGAGGTGCTCGACCTGGGCGCCGGCACCGGGCTGCTCTCGCTGCTGCTCACCGCGGCGCTGCCCGGGGTGCGGGTGACCCTGGTCGACGGGGCGGCGCGGATGCTCGCGGTGGCCGCCGACGGACTGACCGCCCGGGGGGTGGTGCACCGCACCGTCGTGGCCGACCTGGCTGATCCGCTGCCCGTCGGCCGGTACGACGCGGTGGTCTCCGCCCTGGCCGTGCACCACCTCGACGACGACGGCAAACGCGCCCTCTACCGGCGGGCGGCCGGCGCGCTCGTCCCCGGCGGGGTGTTCGTCAACGCCGAGCAGGTGGCCGGTCCCACCCCGACCCTGGACCGTCGGTACGACGACGTCTGGCTGGCGCAGACCGCCGCCCGGGGCTCCGACGCCGACGAGATCGCCGCCGCCCGGCAGCGGATGCGGCACGACCGTCCGGCGTCGGTGGCCGACCAGTGCCGGTGGCTGGCCGACGCCGGCCTGGTCGACGTGGACTGCTTCTACAAGGCGTGGCGGTTCGCGGTCTTCGGCGGGCGCCGCCCGGCCTGACCCGGGCCGTCGTGGGCGGCGGTCCGGGTCATGGGGATGACCGGTGGTCATACCCGGGGTAGGATCAGCGGCATGACTGCCAAGGTGACCCTCTCGTTCTCGGACGAGACGATCGAGGAGGCCCGCCGGTTCGCCAAGCGGGAGGGGCTGTCCCTCTCCGCCTGGATGGACCAGGCCGCCCGGGAGAAGGCCCTGCGGGAGGTCTTCACCGCACACGCCGAGGCGGTCGGCCGGGCCGGGCTCGACCTGGAATCCGCCGCCCTCGCCGACGCCAGCGAGGTGGGGATGGTCGCCGACGTGCTCTTCGGTGGTCGCCCGCGTGCTGCGTAGGGGAGAGGTCTGGCGCATCGAGGGCGCCCGGGAACGGCTCGGCCTGGTGATCAGCTCCGACGTCTACAACTCCACCGACGTGCCGATCGTGATCGTCGCCGAGGTGGTCGAGACGGCGCTGCTGCGGGACTCCCCGCTCGCCGTGCCGATGGGTGGCAACGTGGTCATGCCCGACCGGCTGTCCGCGCCGATGAAGAAGTGGTTCACCGAGTGCGTGGATATCGCCGACACCGAGACCATGCAGCGGGTGAACCGCGCGCTGCGCATCCTCCAGGAACTCTGACCACCTCACGGCAGGCCGCCGGGCGACGTGCGGTTCCCGTTTCCGGAACGACCCAACCGGGCCACCACCGGGAAACCGGCACTGCCTAGCATCCCTCTTCACATCGATGAGGAGGAATCGCCGTGAGTACGCTCGCCAGTAGCAGCAACTCCGCCGCCGACCCGGCGGGCGCCGTCGACGCGCCGCCGGAGGCCGATCCGTCGACTTCCGCCGATCCGCCTGCCGCCCGGGGCGCCGGACGCCGGCACCGGCTCGACGACTGGCGGCCCGAGGACCCCACCTTCTGGCGGACGACCGGAGCGCCGATCGCCCGCCGTAACCTCTGGGTGTCGATCTTCGCCGAGCACGTCGGTTTCTCGGTGTGGAGCCTCTGGTCGGTCACCGTGCTCTTCCTCGGCCCGGCGTACGGCATCGACCCGGCGGGCAAGTTCCTGCTCACCGCCGTGCCGGCCGCGCTGGGCGCGGTGCTGCGGCTGCCGTACACCCTGGCCGTGGCCCGCTTCGGTGGGCGGAACTGGACCATCGTCAGCGCGCTGCTGCTGCTCGTGCCGGCGGTGCCGATGACGGTGCTGCTGGAACCGGGGGTGTCCTACACCACGCTGATGGTGCTGGCCTGCCTGACCGGGGTCGGCGGCGGCAACTTCGCCTCGTCGATGGCGAACATCAACCTGTTCTTCCCCGACCGGCTCAAGGGCCGCGCGCTCGGGCTCAACGCCGGCGGCGGCAACCTCGGCGTACCGGCCGTGCAACTGGTCGGGCTCGCGGTGCTGGCCACCGCCGGGGCCGCGTACCCCCGGCTGGTGCCGGCGGTCTACCTGCCGCTGATCGTGCTGGCCGCGCTCGCCGCCGCCCGCTGGCTGGACAACATCCCGGACGCCCACAACGAGCCCGGCGCGCTGCGCGAGGCAGCCCGCGACCGGCACACCTGGGTGATGTCCCTGCTGTACGTGGGCACCTTCGGCTCCTTCATCGGCTTCGGTTTCGCCTTCGGCCAGGTGCTCCAGCTCCAGTTCGCCGAGCGCTTCCCCACCCCGGTCGACGCGGCCTGGCTGACCTTCCTCGGACCACTGATCGGTTCGCTGATCCGGCCCGTCGGCGGGCAGCTCGCCGACCGGCTCGGCGGGGCCCGGGTGACCTTCTGGAACTTCGTCGCGATGGCAGTCGGCGCCAGCCTGGTGCTCTTCGCCGCCCGGGAACGGTCGTTCCCGCTCTACCTGACCGGGTTCCTGTCGCTGTTCGTCTTCTCCGGCATCGGCAACGGCTCCACGTACAAGATGATCCCGGCGATCTTCCGGGCCCGCGCGACGGCCGAGGCGGAGCTGACCGGTGACCCGGTCGCCGCGCAGCGCCGGGCCCGGCGGCTCTCCGGTGCCCTGATCGGCATCGCCGGAGCGGTCGGCGCCTCGGGCGGGGTGTTGGTGAACGTCGCCTTCCGGCAGTCCTTCCTCACCTCCGGCAACGCGGACGCCGCCTATCTGGCCTTCATCGGGTGGTACGCGCTCTGCTTCGTGGTGACCTGGACGGTCTACCTGCGGCCCGGCCCGGGTAGGCTCACCGGAGTGTGACCATGGTCATGCGGGAAAACCGCAGGCCACGCCGGTCTACCCCCCGTTTTGACCAGCCGACGGGGCGGCGGGTATCGTTGCCTGCTGTTGTACGACATCCAGAGGCGTGCCGCTCAGGTACGCTTGGTCGTTCGTGCGCGCTGGTCCGGCCGGGAAGCCTCTGGTCACCTCGGCGCGCGACCCCAGACCGACGACGAGACAAGGTAGACCTGTGCGTACGTACAGCCCGAAGCCGGGTGAGATCGAGCGTCAGTGGCACGTTATCGACGCCTCTGATGTCGTGCTGGGCCGCCTGGCCACCCACGCCGCCACGCTGCTGCGCGGCAAGCACAAGCCGACTTTCGCGCCGCACGTCGACACGGGCGACTTCGTCGTCATCGTGAACGCGGGCAAGGTGGCGCTGACCGGCAACAAGCGGCAGACCAAGGTCGCCTACCGGCACTCCGGTTACCCGGGCGGCCTCAAGCAGGTCGGCTACGAGGAGCTGCTGACCAAGCGGCCCGAGCGGGCGATCGAGCTGGCCGTGAAGGGCATGCTCCCGCACAACAAGCTGGGCCGTCAGCTGATCAAGAAGCTGAAGGTCTACGCCGGTGCCGAGCACCCGCACCTGGCGCAGCAGCCGGTGCCGTTCGAGATCAAGCAGATCGCGCAGTGAGCGAGGGCGAAGGAAACAGCATGACCGACATCACCGAGACCGAGGTTGCCGCGGAAGTCCCCGAGGCCACCGAGGCGCCCGCGCCCGTCGCCCGCGCGCCGCGTGGTGACCGCCCGATCCAGACCGTCGGCCGCCGCAAGGAGGCCATCGTCCGGGTCCGCATCGTCCCCGGCAGCGGCAAGATCACCTGCAACGGCCGCGACCTTGAGGCCTACTTCCCGAGCAAGGTGCACCAGCAGCTCATCAAGGACCCGCTGGTCACCGCCGAGAAGCCCGAGGCGTTCGACGTCATCGCCAACCTGCGTGGCGGCGGCACCACCGGCCAGGCCGGTGCGCTGCGGCTGGCCATCGCCCGCGCGCTGATCGTCAGCGAGCCGGACGACCGTCCGGCCCTGAAGAAGGCCGGCTTCCTCACCCGGGACGCCCGGGTCAAGGAGAGCAAGAAGTACGGTCTCAAGAAGGCCCGTAAGGCACCCCAGTACTCGAAGCGCTGATCACCGACAGCGCGTTGTACTTCTGACGGACGCCCGGGTCCGCCTCCCCCAACGGGGAGGTGGCCCGGCCGTTCCGCTTTCTCCACTCATCGCAGTCGCACCGGAGGTTGGCGGGTATGGGTCGGTTGTTCGGCACGGACGGCGTACGCGGGCGGGCGAACGTCGACCTCACCCCGGAACTGGCGCTCGCGGTGGCCGTGGCCGCCGCGCACACACTGGCCGAGTCGGACCGCAGCCACCCGCCCCTGGCCGTCGTCGGTCGGGACACCCGGGCCAGCGGCGAGATGCTGGAGGCCGCCGTGGTCGCCGGCCTCACCAGCGCCGGGGCCAGCGTCGTCCGGGTCGGCGTGCTGCCCACCCCCGCCGTGGCGTTCCTGACCGCCGAGGCCAAGGCCGACCTGGGCGTGATGCTCTCCGCCTCGCACAACCCGATGCCGGACAACGGGATCAAGCTCTTCGCCGCTGGCGGGCACAAGCTGCCCGACGAGATCGAGCTGCGGATCGAGGCCGCCGTCGAGGCCAACGCCACCACCGCCTGGGACCGTCCCGTCGGTGCCGGGGTCGGCCGGGTGCACGACCTGCTCGACGGCGCTGACCACTACGTGCAGCACCTCGTCGGCACCGTGCCGCACCCCCTCGACGGGATCAAGGTGGTGGTCGACTGTGCCAACGGCGCCGCCGCCGAGGTCGCCCCGGTGGCCTACCGGGAGGCCGGTGCCGAGGTCATCGCGATCCACGCCGAGCCGGACGGCCTCAACATCAACGACGTGTGCGGTTCCAACCACCTCGACGGCCTGCGGGCCGCCGTGGTCGAGCACGGCGCGCACCTGGGCCTCGCCCACGACGGCGACGCCGACCGCTGCGTCGCGGTCGACGCCAACGGCGAGGAGGTCGACGGCGACGAGCTGATGGCGATCCTCGCGCTGGCCCTGCGCGACGCCGGCGAGCTGACCCGAGACACCCTGGTCGCCACCGTGATGAGCAACCTCGGCCTGCGGCTGGCCATGTCCGCGCAGGGCATCCGGCTGGTCGAGACCAAGGTCGGCGACCGGTACGTGCTGGAGGAGCTGCGCGCCTCCGGCCTCGCCCTCGGCGGCGAGCAGAGCGGACACCTCGTCATGCCCGCGCACGCCACCACCGGCGACGGGGTGCTCACCGGCCTGCACCTGATGGCCCGGATGGCCGCCACCGGCCGATCCCTGGCCGAGCTGGCCTCCGTGGTCACCAAGCTGCCGCAGGTGCTGATCAACGTGGCGGTCGGGGACCGTACCGTCGGTGCCACCGCGCCCGCCGTCACCGCCGAGGTCGAACGGGCCGAGGCCGAGCTGGGGGAGACCGGCCGGGTGCTGCTGCGCCCGTCGGGCACCGAACCGCTGGTCCGGGTGATGGTCGAGGCGGGCACCGAGGAGACCGCCCGGTCGGTGGCCGAACGGATCGCCGAGCAGGTCCGCACCGCCAGCCCCGCCGGCTGACCGGCCCCGGGTCCGCCGCCCGCCGGCCCCGGCGGGATCAGCGGGTGGCGGCCAGTTCGCGTAGCCGGGTGACGGCCTCGGTCAGCACCTCGGGGCGCTTGCAGAAGGCGAACCGGACCAGCCGGCGGCCGGCCTCGGCGTCGTCGTAGAAGACCTGGGTGGGCACCGCCACCACGCCACAGCGTTCCGGCAGGGATCGGCAGAACTCCAACCCGTCCCGACCGCCGAGGTCGGTGATGTCGGCGGTGACGAAGTACGTCCCCTCCGGGGTGAGCACCGTAAAACCGGCGTCGGTCAGGCCACCGATCAGCAGGTCCCGCTGCCGCTGGAGGCTGTCGCGGAAGCCGGTGTAGTAGTCGTCGGGCAGGGCCAGCGCGACGGCGACCGCCGGTTGCAGCGGCCCCGCGTTGACGTAGGTGAGGAACTGCTTGACCCGCAGCACCGCCGACACCAGCGGGGCGGGCCCACTGACCCAGCCCACCTTCCAGCCGGTGCAGGAGAAGGTCTTGCCGGCCGACGAGATGCGCAGGGTGCGTTCCCACATCCCCGGCAGGGTGGCCAGCGGCAGGTGCGCGGCGGCGGCGTCGGTGAAGACGAGGTGCTCGTACACCTCGTCGGTGACCGCGTACACGTCGTGTTCCCGGCAGAGGTCGGCGACCAGGGTCAGCTCCGGTGCGGTGAAGACCTTCCCGGTCGGGTTGTGCGGCGAGTTCAGCAGAACCAGCCGGGTACGCGGCCCGAACGCGGCCCGCAGTTCGTCGGGGTCGAAGGCGTACCGGCCGTCGTCGCCGGGGCGCAGCGTCACCGGTCGCCGTACCGCCCCGGCCAGGGCTATCGATGCCGCGTACGAGTCGTAGTACGGCTCGAAGCAGATCACCTCGTCACCCGGCTCGCAGAGCGCGAGGATGCTGGCGGCGATCGCCTCGGTGGCCCCGGCGGTGACGATCACCTCGCCGTCGGGGTCGTACGTCAGGCCGTGGAAGCGGAGCTGGTGCTCGGCGACGGCCCGACGCAGCACGGGCACCCCCGGACCGGGCGGGTACTGGTTGTGCCCGGAGCGCAGCGCCTCGGCGGCGGCGGCCAGCATCTCCGGCGGCCCGTCGGTGTCCGGGAAGCCCTGGCCCAGGTTGACCGCACCGGTCCGGACGGCGAGCGCGGACATCTCCGCGAAGACGGTCGTCCCGAACGGACGCATCCGGGCCACCAGCGGGTCGACATCGGTAGGCGTCGTCACGCCCGTCAGCCTACGGCCCGAGACCGCCTCTGCCACCAGGGCTCGTCACCGCCTTTCCGTCACCGAGCCGCCTTCCCGCGCTGCTCCGGCGTGCCGCCGGTGATCCGTCGTGGTCAGCGGATCGGGTTGGCGTGGCACTGCACCCGCCAGTCGTCCGGACCGGCCACGTCGGTGACGCGGGGCCGGGTGCCGACGGTGGTGGCGCACCGGAACCCGCCCGGGTTGCCGTCGGAGCGGGCGGCGCTGACCAGCACCCGGTTCGGATCGTCGGTACGCAGCTCCATCCGCCAGGGCAGCCGTACCTTCTCCCGCTGGATGAAGTAGCCGTCGCCGTCGTAGAACTGGAGGTCCACCGGGCCGGTGCCGGTCACCTCGTACGTCACCGGGTACCGGCCGGGGCCGTCGGCCGGCCGGGTGGCCGGTGCGGACGGCTGGAACGGCTGCGGCGGGCTCCAGCTCGGCTCGGGTTCGTCGTCGTAGTAACCGCGACCGTAGGGGTCCTCGGTCGTCGTGTCCGGCCCGGTCCCGCCCAGCAGGGCGCCTCCCCCGCAGAAGCAGGCGCAGCCGACGAGGGCGAGCACCACGACCACCGCGACCACGATGCCCACCACCGCGCCGGCGCTGGTGGAGGTGCGCCCGCCAGGTGGCAGGTAGCCGGGGTGGGCGAACGGCGGCGGATAACCCGGCGGCGGCCAGCCGTGACCGGGCGGTCCGCCGGGCCAGCCGGTGGGTGGCCCGCCGGGGACTCCGGGTGGGCCGGCGGGCCAGGCGGCACCGGGGGCCGGGCCGGGCCGGTCGCTACCGGGCCAGCCGGGGCCGGGTGGTGCTCCGGGTACGCCGGGCCAGCCTCCCGGGACCGCGCCGGCCCAACCTGCGGGCGGGGAACCGCCGGGGCTCCCGGCGGACCAGTCACCCGGAGTGACGGGAGTGCCGGACGGATCGGCGGGCGCGGCCGACGGATCACCCGGTGTGCCGGGAAGAGTCGGGCCGGGGAAGGCCGGACCGTGCGGGTAGGGAGACGTCGGGCCGGCCGGGCCGGGGTAGGGGGCGGCGGTCGGGTCGGGTGTCGATCCGTGGGCCCAGGGGGTGGGGGCCGCCCAGGGCTGCGGGACCGCGAGCGGGTCCGGCGGGGCCCATGCGGACAGGCCCGTGGTGCCGGCGGGCCCGGGAGCCGGGTCGCCGGACGCCTGGGGTGTCGGGCCGCCGACCGCGGGAGCGGGGTCGCCGGGTGGGGGCGCGGGATCGCTGGGGGATGGCGTGTCGGACATCGCTGCTCCGGGGACGGAAGGGGAGGAAAGGGGCGAGCGGGCCGTCCCAGGGACGTTCCAGGGGTCGCCGAGAGACTGACGTACCGGCGGGCCACCCGCAACCCCGTACGTCCGGACGGGGGTGACGGTCGTCCGGTTGCCGCCCGTCACCGCCCGATCGCTCAAATTCGGTGATCGTTTGCCCGGCTTCCGCGCACACGAGGTGAGCGAAACTGGGTTAGGCTGCGAACCATGTGTGGAATCGTGGGTTACGCCGGCGCGCGCCCGGCGCTCGGCATCGTGCTCGACGGATTGCGGCGGCTGGAATACCGGGGATACGACTCGGCCGGGGTCGCGATCGTCTGCGACGACGAGCTGCTCACCGAGAAGAAGGCCGGCAAGCTGGCCAACCTGGAGAAGGTCCTCTCCGAGCGGGCCGCCACCAACCCCGACGACTGCGCCGCCAGCCCGGTCGGCATCGGCGACGGCACCACCGGCATCGGCCACACCCGGTGGGCCACCCACGGCGGCCCGACCGACCGCAACGCCCACCCGCACCTGGCCCCCGACGGCCGGGTCGCCGTGATCCACAACGGCATCATCGAGAACTTCGCCAAGCTCCGCGCGGAGCTGGAGGACGACGGCGTCCAGTTCACCAGCGACACCGACACCGAGTGCGCCGCCCACCTGCTCTCCCACGCGCTCGCCGAGCTGCGGGCGGCCGGTGGCACCGACGGCCCGCAACTGCTCGCCGCCGCGATGCGGGTGGTGTGCCGCCGGTTGGAGGGCGCGTTCACCCTGCTCGCCGTCGATGCCGCCATCCCGGGCGCGGTGGTCGGCGCCCGGCGCAACTCGCCGCTGGTGGTCGGCCGGGGTGACGGGGAGAACTACCTGGCCAGTGACGTGGCGGCGTTCATCGAGCACACCCGCGAGGCGGTCGAGCTGGGCCAGGACCAGCTCGTGCTGATCACCGCCGACAGCATCGAGATCACCGACTTCGACGGCCAGCCGGCCACCGGCAAGGACTTCCACATCGACTGGGACTCCTCGGCCGCCGAGAAGGGTGGTTACGACTGGTTCATGCTCAAGGAGATCGAGGAGCAGCCGCAGGCCATCGCGGACACGCTGCTCGGCCGGCTCACCGAGACCGGGGAGATCGCCCTCGACGAGGTCCGCCTCAGCGACCAGGACCTGCGCGACGTCGACAAGATCTTCATCGTTGCCTGCGGCACCGCGTACCACTCGGGCATGGTCGCCAAGTACGCCATCGAGCACTGGACCCGCATCCCCTGCGAGGTGGAACTGGCCAGCGAGTTCCGTTACCGCGACCCGGTGCTCGACCGGTCCACCCTGATCGTGGTGATCTCGCAGTCCGGCGAGACGATGGACACCCTGATGGCGCTGCGGCACGCCAAGGAGCAGAAGGCCCGGGTGCTGGCCATCTGCAACACCAACGGCTCCACCATCCCGCGCGAGTCCGACGCGGTGCTCTACACCCACGGCGGCCCGGAGATCGCCGTCGCCTCGACCAAGGCCTTCCTCACCCAGCTGGTCGCCTGCTACCTGATCGGCCTGCACCTGGCCCAGGTGCGGGGGATCAAGTTCGCCGACGAGGTCGGCGCGGTCGTCGCCCAGCTCCAGGAGATGCCGGGCAAGCTGCGGGAGCTGCTGGACCGGATCGAGCCGGTACGGGAGCTGGCCCGGGAGCTGAAGTCGGAGCCGACGGTGCTGTTCATCGGCCGGCACGTCGGCTACCCGGTGGCCCTGGAGGGCGCGCTCAAGCTCAAGGAGCTGGCGTACATGCACGCCGAGGGGTTCGCCGCCGGTGAGCTGAAGCACGGGCCGATCGCCCTGATCGACAAGGGCACCCCGGTGATCTGCGTGGTGCCGTCGCCGGTCGGCCGGGGCATGCTGCACGACAAGGTCGTCTCCAACATCCAGGAGGTCCGGGCCCGGGGCGCCCGGACCATCGTGATCGCCGAGGAGGGCGACGAGGCGGTGGTCCGCTACGCCGATCACCTGATCTACGTACCGCGTACGCCGACCCTGCTCGCGCCGCTGGTCACCACCGTGCCGTTGCAGGTGCTCGCGGCCGAGATCGCCGCCGCCCGGGGACACGACGTGGACCAGCCGCGCAACCTGGCGAAGTCGGTCACCGTGGAGTAGGACGCCGCTCACCGGCCCAGCACGATCCGGGCCATCCCGTCCAGGGCGGGGTTGTCGGGCTCCCAGTAACCGGTGTGGCCGCCCCGACCGCTGGGGAAGGTCCGGCCGCCGAAGCCCGGATCGCTCGGATCGTGCCCGAACCACAACCGGTGGTCGTCCGGGCGGAACAGCGAGGCGGCGCTCGCCAGCGGCGAGGTGGCCAGCACCGCCCGGCCGGCCAGCTCCCGGGGCGGCTCGACCAGCCGGATCACGTCATCGCCGGCGGTGCTCGACCAGACCTGCCCCGGTGGCAGGCCGAGCGCCCCGGCCCGGTCCACCCCCACCCCCGGTGACCCGACGAAGGCCAGCGCGTCGGCGGCCAGCCCGTGGTCGCGGGCGGCGCTGCCCACCACCAGCGACCCGTAGCTGTGCCCCAGTACGGTCTGCCGGGCCGCCGGCCCGTCGTGGGTGGCGCGCAGCCCCTCCTGGAAGCGGTGCAGGTCGGGCCCGGCGTTCCGGGCCTGGGCCGGTGAGGACGCCTCGGGCAGGAAGTCGGGGGCGTCGTAGTCCAGCCAGAGCACCGCCGCCGTCTCGTCACCGGGGGCGAGGGCGGTGCACCGGTCCTGTACCCGGGCCGCCCGACCCAGCTCGCCGGGGACGTCGGCGAGGTCACTTGTCATCCCCGGCACGTAGGTCAGCACCCGGTGGGCCCGGTCCGGGTTGCCCAGCGCGACGATCGCCCGGCCGTCGCCGCGCGGGTCGAGCCCGAGCAGGTAGGGCCGGGGTCCCGTCGTCGCGGCGAGCCGCCCGGCGAGCCCGTCCAGGGTGGCCAGCGTCCGGTCGATCCGGCGCAGCCGGGAGCGCCCGCCCGACCCGCTGGCCGACACCGCCCGGCGTTCGGCCAACAGGGCCTCCCGGTGCCCGGCCAGCAGCAGCCGGTTCGCCTGGTCCCGGGCCGCCGCCGGCACCCCGTCGCGCGGGCCGATCCGGGCCGGCTCGTGCAGCACCAGCCAGCGCCGCTGGGCCGGGGTGAGGCCGTCCCACCAGGCGCGGACCGCCGCCGGCGTGGCATCGTCGGTCGGCCGGCCCGGTGGTGGCCGCTGCACCCAGCCGGTGCGGGCCGCCCCGGTCAACTCGGCCAGCCGGCCGGCGACCTCCCGGTCGGCCACGTCGGCCAGCGCCAGCGCCTCCCGCAGCGCCGCCGCCACCTGGGCCACCGCCGCCGGCGATCCCGCCCCGCCACCGTTGCCACCCCCGCCGCCGGACGGGCCGGGGCGGGCACCCGCCCAAGCCGGCAGCACACCCGACTCGGGGCCGCGCCAGGTCGGGGGGACCGCCCGCAGCCCGCCGTGCCGGTCGACCGCCACGCCGGTACGGTCGGCCAGCGCCACCGCCTCGGCGAGCCGGCCCTTGGCCACCCGCAGCCGACCGGCGAACTCGGCGAGCACCTGATCGGTCTCGACCAGCGCCGGCAGGATGGTGCCCAGCTCCGCGCGCAGCCCGTCGAGCCGGCCGCCGGCCCTGGTGGCCGCCCCACCCGACCAGCCCGCCCGCAGCGTCGCCGCCCGCTCGGCCAGCCCGGACCTCCGTCGGGTGACCGGCGCCTCCAGCCCGCGCCAGGCCACCCCCGCCGCCACCCAGTCGCTCGGGGAGGCGGCCCAGAGCTGGGCGTACCCGATCATCGGGGTCGACCGGCCAGCCGCCCGGCGGCCCGGTCGTGGGCAGCCGCGGACGCCACGGGCGCGTCGCGCCGCGCGGTACCGGTCTCGGCGACCCGTACGCCGAGCACCCCGTGCCAGGCGTGCACCGCCGACTCCAGCCCGGCCAGGGCGGCCCCGGCCCGCCAACCCGGCGAGGACAGCACCAGCCCGGGGTGACCCGCCAGCCCCCGGGCCAGCGCGTACGCCTCGTCGGCCAGGCCGCCGGCGGTCGCCCGCAGCACCGGCAGGTCCACCCGCACCGGCTCGTCCGTCATCGTCCGCCTCCCGCCCCCGCCCGGCCCGCCGCCGTGACCTGTGCCGCCGACGCTAGGTGGCGGGGCGGTCGGCCGGCGGGCCCTGTGGACGACGGGCGGTGGGCGTACCCCCGGGTTGTCCACAGGTCTTGCCGGCCGCGACGCCGGTGGCTAATCTGCCGCCTCCACCGCCGGTAGGGTGATCCCGACCACGGCGGACGGGCCCGACCGGGACGGGCGGGACGGCCGCCCGGCGGCGCAGACGGGGGTGGCATGAGATCGGTGTGGCGGGTGTCGGACGTACGCGCGGCGGAGGCCGGCCTGATGGCCACCGTGCCCCCGGGGACGCTCATGCAGCGGGCGGGGGCCGGGCTGGCCCGGCGGTGCGCCCTGCTGCTCGCCGACCGGGGCGGGGTGTACGGCGCGCGGGTGCTGCTGCTGGTCGGCAGCGGCGACAACGGCGGCGACGCGTTGTACGCCGGTGAGCGGCGGGCCCGCCGGGGTGCCCTGGTCGCCGTGCTGGCGACCGCCCCCGGGCGGGCGCACGCCGACGGACTGGCGGCGCTGCGGGCCGCCGGGGGTCGTCTGGTCGACGCCCCGCCCGCCACGGTCGACCTGGTGCTCGACGGGATCGTCGGGATCGGGGGCACCGGCGGGCTGCGGGACGCCGCCGACGAACTCGTCGCCGGCCTGCCCGGGTTGCGGGGCCGCGACGGCGGCCGGGCCACCGTCGTCGCGGTGGACGTGCCCAGCGGGGTGGCGGTGGACACCGGCGACGTGCCGACGGACGGGACGGGCCGGCCGCGCGCCGTGCGGGCCGACGTGACGGTGGCGTTCGGCGCGCTCAAGCCGGCCCTGGTGGTCGGTCCGGCGGCCCCGCTGGCCGGGCAGGTCGAGCTGGTCGACATCGGGCTCGGCCCGTGGCTGCGCGGCACCCCCGCGCTGCGGGTCACCGAATGGTCGGACGTGCGCGACTGGTGGCCCCGCACCGGTGCCGCCTCCGAGAAGTACAGCCGGGGCGTGGTCGGGGTGGCCACCGGCTCGCGGACCTACCCGGGGGCGGCGGTGCTCTCGGTGGGTGGCGCGCTGGCCGGCCCCACCGGGCTGGTCCGCTACGCCGGCGGCGCCCGCGACGAGGTGGTCCGGCAGCACCCGTCGGTGATCGCCACCGAACGGGTTGCCGGGGCCGGTCGGGTGCAGACCTGGGTCTGCGGCTCCGGCCTGGGCACCGACGAGCAGGCCGGGGCGGAACTGCGCGCGGTGCTGGCCGCGCCGGTGCCGGTGGTGCTCGACGCGGACGCGCTGACCCTGCTGGTGGACGGCTCGCTCGCCGACCGGCTGCGCAACCGGGACGCCCCGATCGTGGTCACCCCGCACGACCGGGAGTTCGCCAGGCTGTGCGGCGAGGAGCCGGGGGCCGACCGGGTCGCCGCCGCGCTGCGGCTGGCCGCCTGGATGAACGCGGTGGTGCTGCTCAAGGGGGACCGCACGGTGGTCGGCACGCCGGATGGCCGGGCGTACGTCAACCCGACCGGCAGCCCGGCGCTGGCCACCGGGGGCACCGGGGACGTGCTGGCCGGGCTGCTCGGTTCGCTGCTCGCCGCCGGGCTGGCCCCGGAGCGGGCGGCGGCCGTCGCGGCGTACCTGCACGGGCTGGCCGGCCGGGAGGCGGCCCGGGGCGGCCCGGTGACCGCGCCGGACGTGGCGACCGCACTGCGTACGGTGGCGGCCCCGCTGCTCTGACCGGTGCGGGCGGGGTGGCCGGGGTCGGCGTCCACCGACCGGGTGATCACCGACGCCAGTAGGCTGGGCGTATGTGGCAGGCCGAGGTACGTGTCGATCTGGACGCGATCCGTCAGAACGTGGCCCGGCTCCGGTCGGGCACCAGCGCCGAGCTGATGGCGGTGGTGAAGGGCGACGGGTACGGCCACGGCATGGTCCCGTCGGCGCGGGCCGCGCTCGACGCGGGGGCGGACTGGCTGGGGGTGTGCACCCTCGACGAGGCGTTGACGCTGCGCCGGGCCGGGATCACCGCGCCGGTGCTGGCCTGGCTGCTCGACCCGGGGCTGCCCCTGCACGAGGGGGTGGCGGCCGGGGTGGACCTGGCCGCCGCGAGCCTGTCCCAGCTCGCCGAGATGGTCGAGGCGGGCCGGGCGGCCGACCGGCCGGCCCGGCTGCACCTGAAGATCGACACCGGCCTGGCCCGGGGCGGGGCCACCGTCGCCGACTGGCCGACCCTGCTGGAGGCCGCCGCGAAGGCCCAGGCCGACGGCCTGGTCGAGGTGGTCGGCGTGTGGAGCCACTTCGTGTACGCGGACTCGCCCGGCCACCCCACCACCGACCGGCAGTTGGCCGTCTTCCACGAGGGGCTGGCCATGGTCGAGCGGGCCGGGCTGCGCCCGCGCTACCGGCACCTGGCCAACTCCGCGGCCACCCTGACCCGCCCCGACACCCACTTCGACCTGGTCCGACCCGGGATCGCCGTGTACGGGCTGTCGCCGATCGCCGGTCAGCAGTTCGGGCTGCGTCGGGCGATGACCGCGCGGGCCCGGGTGATGCTCACCAAGCGGGTCCCCGCCGGCACCGGTGTGTCGTACGGCCACACCTACGCCACCGGGGCGGAGGCGAACCTGGCGGTGGTGCCGCTCGGCTACGCCGACGGGGTGCCCCGGCACGCCTCCAACGTCGGCCCGGTGCAGCTCGGCGGGAAGCGACGCACCATCTCCGGCCGGGTCTGCATGGACCAGTTCGTGCTCGACTGCGGCGACGACGAGGTGGCCGCCGGTGACGTGGCCACCCTCTTCGGCAGCGGCGACGACGGCATGCCCACCGCCGACGACTGGGCCGAGGCGGTCGGCACGATCAACTACGAGATCGTCACCCGGTTCGGCGGGGTCCGGGTGCCCCGGGTCTACGACGGTGAGCGGTCGTGAGCGCGGTCAGCCGGTTCCGGGTGCCCCGGCCGAGGACCGCCGCCGGCAGGGTCGCCGGCGTGGTCGGGGCCGCGGTGGGGGTGGCCGCCGCCGGGCTGGCCGCCGGGGTGGCCACCGAACGGGCCCTGGTCCGCCGGCTCAAGGCCGACCCGGCCGACCCGTACGCCGGGGAGGACTTCGGCGCGCAGCGCTACGACGAGGCGTACCGGCTGGAGTTGCCGGACGGCACCGACATCCACGTCGAGGTGGTCGAGCCGACCCGGCCGGTGCCGGGGCACCCGACCGTGGTGCTGGTGCACGGTTTCTGCCTGGACATGGGGACGTTCCACTTCCAGCGCAAGCTGCTCGCCGAGCGGGGCGACCACCGGATCGTCGCGTACGACCAGCCGGGGCACGGCCGGTCGGGACGGTTGGAGACCGGCGAGTACGACCTCGCCGCGCTCGGGCACACCCTGCGCAAGGTGATCGACGCGACCGCCCCGGAGGGGCCGTTGGTGCTGGTCGGGCACTCGATGGGCGGGATGACCATCATGGCGTTCGCCGAGGCGTACCCGGAGTTGTTCGGTGACCGGGTGGTCGGCACGGTGCTGATGGCCACGTCGGGCGGGTTGCTCGCCGAGACGAAGCTGGTCGCCCCGGCCCTGCTCGGCCGGGTCGGCTCGCCGGTGCTGTTCATGATGAACAACGCCACCCGGTACGGCGGGATCGTGATCGACCGGGCCCGCAGGTCCACGTCCAACGTGGCCTGGCTGTTGACCCGCCGCTACGGCTTCGGCACCCCGAAACCCAGCCCGGCCCTGGTGTCGTACGTGGAACGGATGAACTCCCGGACGTCGGCCGACACGGTGACCCGCTACCTGCGGACCCTGGCCACCCACTCCCGGTTCCCGGCGCTGGCCGCGCTGAGCGGCACACCGGTGCTGGTGGTGGTGGGCGACAAGGACATGATCACGCCGGTAATCCACTCGGACGAGATCGTCCGCCGGTTGCCGCACGCCGAATACCTCAAGATCCATGACAGTGGGCACGTGGTGATGCTGGAACACGCCGACGAGGTCAACGCCGCGCTGGAACGCTTCCTGGAGGCGTTGTGAGCGTGCGTGTCACGCTGCCCACGGTCGAGGACACGCACGCCTTCGGCCGCCGGCTCGCCGGGGTGCTGCGCGCCGGTGACCTGCTGCTGCTCACCGGCCCGCTGGGGGCCGGCAAGACCGCCCTCACCCAGGGGCTCGGCACCGGCCTGGGGGTACGCGGCGACGTCACCTCGCCGACTTTCGTGATCGCCCGGGTGCACCGGCCCGACCCGGCGCGCGGTGGCACGGTGGCCCTGGTGCACGCCGACGCGTACCGGTTGGGGGACGCGACCGACCCGCGCGCCGAGATCGACGACCTGGACCTGGACGCCTCGGTGGACGACTCGGTGACCGTGGTCGAGTGGGGTGAGGGGCTGGTCGAGCAGCTTTCCGACACCCACCTGCGGGTACGCATCGACCGGCGCGACGACGACACCCGGGTGGTCGAGTTGGAGCCGGTGGGCGGGGACTGGGCGGACCGCCTGACCGCGCTGCGCTGATCCGGCCCTGGGGCGTGGGGTGTCGTACCCGCTGCCTAGAGTGCCGGGGACTTCGTTGTGAAAGGTTGCCGATGCCCGACGACACCCCCACCCTCGACCTGCTCGCACTGCTGCCGCAGGAGTGGCGTGCCGTGCTCACCCCGCACCTGGACCCGGCCCGGACGGCGGCGCTTGCCGAATTCGTGGCCCGCGAGTACGCCACCCAGACCGTCTTCCCGCCGCAGGAGGACCTCTTCTCCGCCTACCGGCTGTGCGGCCCGGAGCAGTGCCGGGTGCTGATCCTCGGCCAGGACCCGTACCACAAGGCGGGGCAGGCGCACGGGCTGAGCTTCAGCGTGCGCGAGGGGGTGTCCGTGCCGCCGTCGCTGCGCAACGTCTTCAAGGAGTTGAGCGAGGACCTCGGGGTGCCCAAGCCGCGCAGCGGCAACCTCGACGGGTGGGCGGCGCAGGGTGTGCTGCTGCTCAACGCGGTGCTCACCGTCCGGCAGGCCAGCCCCGGTTCGCACGGCAACAAGGGCTGGGAGGAGTTCACCGACGCGACCATCCGCGCCCTGGACGCCCGGGACGAGCCGGTGGTGTTCCTGCTCTGGGGCGGGTACGCCCGCAAGAAGGCGGCCCTGGTCACCAACCCCCGGCACGTGGTGCTGGAGGCCGGTCACCCGAGCCCGATGAACCCGCGTGGCTTCCTCGGCAGCCGCCCGTTCAGCGCCACCAACAAGGCCCTCGCCGACGCGGGCCTGCCCACGATCGACTGGGAGCGCTCGGCCGGCTGACCCGCCCGCCCACCCCTCGGCCACCGGCCACCTCCCTCGGCCCGCTGCCCAGGGAGGCGGGTGGCCGAGGGGTGGGTCGACTCAGGTGCGGTCGGCGGCTGAGCGTTGGCGGTGTCGGTGCAGCAGGGCGGCGGCCTGCGGGTCGGTCAGCTCCACCATGACCAGCGGGACCACCCGGTAGCTGCGGTCCCCGTGTCGCACCTCGATCGCCTCCGGGAACTCGTCGCACAGTTGGGCGCGGATCCCGCCGTACCGGGTCATCCAGTAGTGCTCGCCCGGCTCCTCCGGCTCCAGGTACAGTCCGCCGAACTCCCGCCACCTGGCGTTCCAGCGCTGCCCGTAGGCGGCTTCCAGCCAGGCGGTGAACCGGGCCGAGTCGCGCCACCGGACGGCGATCTCGACCGCGTCGACCGGCACCGGCGCGCCTTGGAGCAGCGCGGCGGTGCTGCCGGTCAGCAGGTGGGGCAACTCGCCCAGCCGGTCGAGCAGCCGGTCCAGCCCCAGCTCGTCGATCCGGTCGGCGAGCGACCGCGCGGCAAGGGCGTCCATCTCGGCGTCGAGGTGGCTGTCGAGCGGCTGGGCTGTGACGGCGAGTTGCCGGCCGAGGGCGGCGAAGAGGCGCTCGACCAGATCGAGGCTCGGCACCCGCCCGCCGCGCTCGACGCGGGCCACCGCGCTCTGACTCGTCCCTGCCCGAACCGCCAGTTGCTGCTGGGTGAGCCGCTGGACGCTGCGTTCCCGACGAAGCAGGGCGGCGATTTCCGTGGCGAGCCGACTACTCTCAGGCATCCCCGGATGATGATATGCCGGCAGTGAGCGGTATGCCTGTGGGTCATATTTATGACTCACAGGCATACCGCTCTACGTCGGATAGCACTCCCCGCCTGGCCGGCTCCCCATCCGGTGGTCCGTCGACGGGGCCAGGAGCCAAGGATCTTCTGTCGAAGACCAGAAGCCGAGGCAGCACCGACGGCCGGAGCCCAGGGGCGGTGGCAGGGGTGAGGACGGGAGCCGGGGCGGCGACAGGGGGTGGCCCGAGAGCGAGGCGTGGGCCTGAGGGGCTGTTCCGAGGCAGAAGCGCGGGGCCGGGACCGGGACGATTCCGAGGTCGAGGAGCAGGACGAGCGCGCGGGATGAGAACCCAGGTGGGGGCGAGCGCGCGGGATGAGAGCGCGGGCGGGGTGTGGCCGGGCGGCGCGGGTGGACGGCTAGGCTGGCTTACCGTGCTCGTACTGGTGGTGGACTCCTCGACCCCCGCGGTCACCGCGGCGCTGGCCGAGGTCACGGCGGACGGCGTCGTGCTGCGGGCGCACCGGTGCACGGTCGACGCCCGCGCCCACGGTGAACTGCTCGCCCCGCAGGTCGAGGCGGTGCTCGCCGACGTCGACGCCAGGCCGGCCGACCTCGGTGCGATCGTCGCCGGGCTCGGTCCCGGCCCCTTCACCGGGCTCCGGGTCGGGCTGGTCACCGCCGCCACCATGGGCCAGGTGCTCGGCATCCCCACGTACGGCGTCTGCTCGCTCGACGGCATCGGCCATCGCGGCCCGGTCCCGGCCGGCACTACCGGCGGCACGGCCGTGGGGGAGCAGCGGGTGCTGGTCGCCGCCGACGCCCGGCGCAAGGAGGTCTACTGGGCGGTCTACGACGGCACCGGCCGGCGGATCGTCGGTCCGGAGGTGGACTCCCCGGCGGTCGCCGCCGCCCGCGCCCGGGAACTGGCCGTCACCGAGGCGGTCGGGGACGGCGCCCACCGCTACGCCGACGTGCTCGGCCTGCCGGTGCGCGCCGAACCCCGCTACCCCGAGGCCGCCGCGCTGGTCGCCCTGGCCGCCGAACGGATCCGGGCGGGTGCCCCGGGCGAGACGCTCACCCCGCTGTACCTGCGCCGGCCGGACGCGGTCGCGGCGACCAGCCGCAAGTCGGTGCTCCCGTGACGGTACGCATCGACCGGTTCCGCTGGTGGCACATCGCCGAGGTACTGCCGATCGAGGCGGACCTGTTCGGCCCCGAACAGTGGTCGCCGGCGATGTTCTGGAACGAGCTGGCCAGCGGCCGCCACTACCGGGTCGCCCTGGACGACGACGGGTCGCTGCTGGGCTACGCCGGCCTGGCCGTCGACCCGGGCGGCGAGTCGTGGGTGCAGAACATCGCGGTCCGCCGGGACGCCCAACGGCGCGGGATCGGCCGGGCGCTGTTGGAGGACCTGCTCGCGGAGACCGCCCGGCGCGGGGTCGGCAGCGTCCTGCTGGAGGTGGCCGTCGACAACGCCCCCGCCCAGCGGCTCTACGCGGGGTACGGGTTCGAGCCGATCGGCGTACGGCGGGGCTACTACCAACCGAGCAACACCGACGCGCTGGTCATGCGGCGCGACGCGGAACCGGGCGCGGACGGGACGGACCATGGCTGACGAACCGCTGATCCTCGGGATCGAGACCTCCTGCGACGAGACCGGGGTGGGCATCGTGCGCGGGCACACCCTGCTCGCCGACGCGCTGGCCTCCAGCGTGGACGAACACGCCCGGTTCGGCGGGGTGGTGCCCGAGGTGGCCAGCCGGGCCCACCTGGAGGCCATCGTGCCGACCATGGACCGGGCGCTGCACGACGCGGGGGTGACCCTCGCCGACATCGACGCGATCGCGGTCACCTCCGGTCCCGGCCTGGCCGGGGCCCTGCTGGTCGGGGTGGCCGCCGCGAAGGGTTACGCGCTGGCCGCCGAGAAGCCGGTGTACGGGGTGAACCACCTGGCCGCCCACGTCGCGGTGGACACCTTGGAGCACGGTCCGCTACCCGCGCCGGCGATCGCCATGCTGGTCTCCGGTGGACACTCCTCACTGCTGCGCGTCGACGACCTGGCCCGGGGGGTGACCCCGCTGGGCGCGACCATCGACGACGCGGCCGGGGAGGCGTTCGACAAGGTGGCCCGGCTGCTCGGCCTGCCGTTCCCGGGCGGCCCGTACATCGACCGGGAGGCGCGGGCCGGCGACCCGGCGTCGATCGCCTTCCCGCGTGGCCTGACCGCCGCCAAGGATCTCGTCGCCCACCGCTACGACTTCTCCTTCTCCGGGCTGAAGACGGCGGTGGCCCGCTGGGTGGAGGGGCGGCGGCGGGCCGGTGAGCCGGTGCCGGTGGCCGACGTGGCGGCCGCCTTCCAGGAGGCGGTCTGCGACGTGCTCACCGGTAAGGCGCTGGCAGCCTGCCGGGAACACGGGATCGACACCCTGGTCATCGGCGGGGGTGTGGCGGCGAATTCGCGGCTGCGGGCGATGGCCGAGCAGCGGGCGCAGCGGTACGGCATCCGGGTCCGCACGCCCCGACCGGGGCTGTGCACCGACAACGGCGCGATGGTCGCCGCGCTCGGGGCGCACCTGGTGGCCGCCGGGGTACGTCCGAGCCGGCTGGACCTGCCCGCCGACTCGGCATTGCCACTGACCACGGTCAGCGTGTGAGGGGAGGGCCGACGTGATCGTACGGATGTGGGAGGCGCGGGCCGAGTCGTACGGCTTCGCCGACCTGATCACCTGGGTGTGCGAGACGGCGCTGCCGGAGTTCGAGCACGATCCGCTGCACCTGTCCAGCGAGGTCTTCTCCTCCACCGACCACCGGGTGGTGGTCATCTCGAAGTGGCGCAGCAGCCCTCGGTCGCTGCCCGAGCCGCCGGCCACCCTGGTCGCCCGCCCGCCGCACACCTGGGACTTCACCCAGGTCGACCGCTGACCGGTCCGTCCCCGGCGCAGGACTCGGAAAGCCCGACGGCCCGCCGGCGGTGGTGCCGCCTGCGGGCCGTCGGGTCAGGTGCGCCTGGTCAACTGCGGCGCGTGATCCGCCAGGTGGCATAGCCGCCCGCGCCGAGCGCGAGCAGGAAGACCGCCCAGACGACCGTGGTGCTGATCGCGACCGACGGGCCGGCGGCACCGGCCTGGGCGGCGGCGACCAGCGAGTCGTTCTGCGCGGCCGGGATCGCGGCCGGCGGCATCTGCTGCCAGCGGACCAGCCCGGTGCTCTCCAGCATGGCCATGTGGTCGTTGACGAACTTGTTGGCCTCGTCGGCGAGCTTGCGGACGGTGTTGTCCCGGGTGCTGGCCCGGACCGCGCCGATCACCGGGAAGATCTTGCCGTGGGCCACCCGGAGCCGGGTCACGAAGATCTGGTCGAACTGAGCACCGGAGGCGTTCTGCATCTCGGTCAGCCACCCCTTCTGCTCGGTGGTGGGATCGCTCGGCAGCGTCGCGCCCAGCTTGTTGGCGGCCTGCACCACCAGCTCGTCGAGGACGCCGTGCTGCCGGGCGATCTCCGCGCCGACCTCTCGCACCCGCGCGGACTGGCCCTTCTCGGCGGCCATCGTGCCGGCCGGCATCTCCCACAGGCCGGCCAACCGGACGCCGTTGAGCAGCGTCATGTCGGCGGCGTTCATCTGGTTGCCGGGTGCGGCGACCGCCATGCCGGGTAGCACGACCAGTCCGGCCAGGAAGGTGACGACCAGCACCGCCACCCGGTGGGTCCGGTTCCCTCGCCGACGACGTACGGAATCCAGCGGTGCCATGCTGCGGTGCCTCCTCGATCCGGGCCGACCTGTCCTGCCGGGCAGCGACCCGCCGGCTGCCCGTCCGTCCACTGGTACGGACTGTCGGGCCGATCAGTTCACCCGGCGGGGCACGAGTCGGGAGGTTCCGTTCAGGCGGCGTCGAGCGGGTCGGCGAGGAGCCGTTCGAAGGCCAGTTCGGCCGCACCGACCAGGGCCGCGTCGTCGCCGAGTTTCGGGGTTCGCAGCCGGACGTGTTCCAGGCAGGCGGGCAGCCCGGTCTCGTTGAGCCGGCTGCGGACCTGGGCGGCGGCGGCCAGGTAGAGGTCCCGCATCGTGCCGCCGAAGATGACCATCTCCGGGTTGAAGATGTTGACCAGGTTCGCCACCCCGAAGCCGAGCCAGTCCCCGGCGTGCCGTACGGCGGTCTGGGCGCGGGCGTCACCCCGGTCGGCGGCGTCGAACACGGCCAGCAGCGCGTCGCGGCCCCGGGCCTCGGAACGGCCGGCGGCCCGCAGCAGCCCGTACTCGCCGATCTGGGTCTCCCAGCAGCCCCGTGAGCCGCACTCGCAGGGGGTGCCGTCGCGCACCACCACCATGTGTCCGACCTCGCCGCCGTAGCCGCCGTGGCCGGTCAGCCGGCGGCCACCGGCGATGATGCCGGCACCGACGCCGACGTCCCCGTACAGGTAGATGACGTTGTCGCAGCCGGCGGCGACGCCCCGGGCGTGCTCGGCGAAGGCGGCGACGTCGGCCACGTTGCCCACGGTGACGGGCAGCTCGACGCCGAGTTCGACGGCGAGGGCGGCCCCGATCGGCTCGTCCACCCAGCCGGTGGTGGGGCCGAGCCGCACCAGCCCGTCGGCCCTGCGGACCATGCCGCAGACGGCGACGCCGGCACCGACGCAGATCGACTCCGGGGGCACCCGCTCCCGCATCTGCTTGAGGGCGCCGGCCAGCATCGGGACGGTCTCCCCGGCGTCCAGGTCACGCGGCCGGTCCAGGTCCCGGCGGTCGAGCACCTCGCCGCCGAGCCCGACCCGCGCGGCCCGCAGCCGGTCCACCTCGATCGAGTACGCGTACGCGTAGACCCGGTCGGACTCGGGCCGGACGACCCGCGACGGTCGTCCGGCCCGGCCGGTCTCCTTCGGTGTGCCCTCGCTGACCAGTCCGGCCCCGGCGAGGTCGGCGGTGAGTGCGCCGATGGTGCTGCGGTTGAGCCCGAGGGCGGTGGTGAGTTCCGCGCGGGAGGTGGCGCCGTGCACGTGGACGTGCCGGAGCAGCGCCCCGAGGTTCTGCCGTCGGATCTCGTCCTGGCTCGGTCCTACCCGCATCGTCGCTGGCACCCCACGTTCCGCCGCTGGAGTACGCGGATCAGCGCGTTCCGGAGGCGGCGGCGCGACGGCGCGACAGCGCGTCCACGCTGGCCGCGAGGAGCAGCACCACACCGGTGACGACGTACTTGACCCCGGCGCTGTAGCCCATCAGGCCCATGCCGTTGTCGATGACGGCGACCACCGCGCCACCGAGCACCGCGTCGAGGACCCGGCCCTTGCCGCCGAAGAGGCTGGTGCCGCCGATCACCGCCGCGCCGACGGCGTAGAGCAGCACGTTGCTGCCGCCGGTGTTCGGGTCGACCGAGTTGGCCCGGCTGGCCGCGACGATGCCGCCGACCGCCGCCATGGACGAGCAGATCACGAAGACCGAGATCCGGATCCGGTCGACGTTGATACCGGCCCGACGGGCGGCCTCCTTGTTGCCGCCGACGGCGTAGACGTGCCGGCCGTAGCTGGTGCGCTGGAGCACGAAGGTCCAGACGATCAGCAGCACCGCGATGACCGGCACCACGATCGGCACGCCCTTGAGCGAGTTGATCAGGACGTTGCGGCTGCGCTCCTGGTTGAGGATGTAGACCGCGATGCCGAGGATCAGGGTCAGACCGCCGATGCGGGCGAGCACCACCGCCATCGGATCGGTGGTCAGCCCCCGGGACAGCCGCTTGCGGTGCCGCAGCAGTTGCACGGCGGCGTACCCGCCGATGGCGACGGCGGCCAGCGCCCAGCCGACGGCCGGGGGCAGGTTGCGGTTGGCGATCGCCACCAGCACCTCGTCGTTGACCGAGATGTTGGCGCCACCGCTGATCAGCATCAGCACGATGCCCTGGAAGGCGAGGAAGCCGGCCAGGGTGACCACGAACGACGGGATACCGATCTTGGCGACCAGGAAGCCGAGCACGGTGCCGATGACCACGCCGGTGATGATCGCCGCGAGCACGGCCACGTACCAGGGGTAGCCGGCCTTGGTGGCGACGTTGGCCAGGATGGCCGCGCACACCCCGCTGGCGAAGCCGGCGGAGAGGTCGATCTCGCCGAGCAGCAGGACGAAGACCAGCCCCATGGCGATCAGGGTGACCGCCGCGCCCTGGGTGAACAGGTTGGCGAAGTTGCCGGCGGTGAGGAACGACGGCCGCATGATCGAGAAGACGGTGCAGAGCACGATCAGCCCGAGTACGGCGGGCAGCGCGCCGATGTCGCCGCCGCGGACCCGGCTCCAGTAGCCGCGCAGGTGGCTGCCGACGGTCGGCGGCGGCGTGACCGCCGCCGGGCCTTCCTTGCGCACGGCGGTGGTGGTCATCGAACGCCTCCTGGAGTGGTGTCGGCGGGTCCCGCGCCGGTGCCGTTGCCGGCGGTGACCGGTTCGCCGGTGAGACCGAGGTTGCCGGAACGGCCGGCGGTGATCAACTCGACGACCTGCGAGTGGGTGATGTCGGTGGTCTTCACCTGGGCGACCATCTGGCCGAGGTAGAGCGCGGCGATCCGGTCGGAGACCGCGAAGACGTCGTTCATGTTGTGCGAGATCAGCACCACCGCCAGGCCCTTGTCGGCCAGCCGGCGGACCAGTTCGAGGACCTGGGCGGTCTGTGCCACGCCCAGCGCGGCGGTCGGCTCGTCGAGGATGACCAGCTTGCTGTTCCAGAGCACCGCCTTGGCGATGGCGACGGTCTGCCGCTGCCCGCCGGAGAGGCTGGAGACGTGCTGGCGCAGCGACTTCACCGTCCGTACGGAGAGCCCGGCGAGGGTCTCTGCCGCCATCTGCTCCATGATCGGCTCGTCGAGCACCAGCCCGCTGTGCTTCTCCCGGCCGAGGAACATGTTCTGCACGATGTCGAGGTTGTCGCAGAGCGCGAGGTCCTGGTAGACGACCTCGATGCCCAGGTTGGCGGCGTCCCGGGGGCTGGTGATGGTCACCGGTCGGCCGTCGAAGAGGAACTCGCCGGCGTCGGCCGGGTAGATGCCGCTGATGCACTTGACCAGGGTGGACTTGCCGGCGCCGTTGTCGCCGACCAGTGCGGTCACCTCTCCGGCGTGGGCGGCGAGGGCGACGTCGCGCAGGACCTGGACGGGACCGAAGCTCTTGTCGATCCCGCGCAGTTCCAGCAGGGGGGTCGCGGACACGGGGGTCTCCTTCGGACGGAGGGAAGATCTCGGAGCCCGTCCGGCG
>NZ_JBMDWU010000296.1:0-1865 GCF_048594385.1 Micromonospora sp.
GGGGGGGAGGGGCGCCCCCCCCCCCGCCCCGGGGGGCCGGGGGGGCCCCGGGGCGCCCGGCTCACAGCGCGCCGATCTGGTAGCCGAGGCCGTGCACGGTGCGCACCACCCGGTCGCCGAGCTTGCGGCGCAGGTAGTGCACGTACGTGTCGACCACCGCCTCGGTGCGGTCCGCGCCGAACACCCGCCCCCGGAGCTGGCTGCGACTGTGCACCATCCGGGGTTGGCTGGCGAGCAGCCGGATCAGCTCGAACTCCCGGCCGCTGAGCGTCACCTCCCGCCCGTCGGGCAGCCGCACCCCGCGCTGGGCCAGGTCGAGCTGCCCGGCCCCGATGGGGATCAACTCGGCCCCGTCGAAGCGGCGGCGGGTCAGCGCCCGGACCCGGGCCATCAGCTCGGTCACCTCGAACGGTTTGGGCAGGTAGTCGTCGGCGCCGGCGTCGAGGCCCCGGATGCGTTCGTCGAGGTCGCCGAGCGCGCTGAGCATCAGCACCCGGGCGGCGACGGAGCGCCGCCGCAGCCGGATGAGCAGGTCGACCCCGTCGATGGCCGGCAGCCGCCGGTCCAACATGATCACCTGGTAGGGGCCGCGCAGCGCCAGGTGCAGTCCGCGCTGACCGTCGCGGGCCAGGTCGATCCGGTACCCCGCCCGGTGGAACAGCTCGACCAGCATGTCGGCCAGTTCCGCGTCGTCCTCGACGAGGAGCAACGGGCCGTGCGCCGGGGGTGACGGGTCGGTCATCCGTTCATGGTCGCACCGAAACGGCAGAAGGTTGACCGGTGGAATTTCTCGCCGGTCAGAATCTGCTCGTCGCGCGTTCCCCGCCCGCCCGGTCCCGGCCCGCCCACCAGCGCAGGGGCCACCGGCCGCCGCCCGGGTCGCCGTCCGTCGGCGGGCCACCGGCGCGCCCCCCGCCGGACACCGGCAGCCGTACGGTGAAGGTGGCGCCCGCCCCGGGCCGGCCGGTGGCGCTGATCGTGCCGCCGTGCGCGGTGACCACCTCGCGGACCAGCGCCAACCCGAGCCCGGCCCGGCGGTCCCCGGCGTCGGGGCCCCGGTGGAACCGGTCGAAGATCCGGCCGGCGTGCCGGGGGTCGAACCCCCGGCCGGAGTCGCTGACCACCAGCTCGACCCGGTCCGCGCCCGCCGGACGCAACCGCACCTGCACCCGTCCGCCGGCCGGGGTGTGGTGCAGGGCGTTCGCCAGCAGTTCCGCCACCACCCGGTGCAGCGCGGGCCCGACGCCGCGCACCGGCACCGGGTGGTCCGCGCCGGTCACCCCGAGCGTCACCCCGAGGGCGGCGGCGCGCGGCGCGTCGGCCCCGATCGCCTCGACGACGAGCGCGGCGAGGTCGACAGTGGCCGGCGGCCCGGTCATCGCCGCCGGATCGGCCAACCGGGCCGACAGGAGCAACTCGTCGACGATCTCCCCGAGCCGTCGGGTGGTGTGCAGCAGCCGGTCCAGGTCCTGCCGGTCCGCGTCGTGCGCCGCGCCGGTCGTCCGCTGGGCCAGCAGCTGGGCCGCCGTGTGCACCCGGGTGATCGGGGCCCGCAGCTCGTGGCTCGCGTCGGCGACGAAGCGGCGTTGCCGGTCGAGCGCCTCGGTCAGCGGCAGCACCGACCGGCGACGCAGCCGCAGGTCCGTCGCGGTCGCCGCGACCAGGACGGCCAGCGCGGCGGTCGACACCGCCCACAGCAGGTAACGCCGTTCGGCGAGCTGGAAGCGGGCGTCGAAGACCACCTGGACGACCTCGTCGCCGCGTAGCTGCGTCCGCACGTGGTAGACGGTGCCGTTGCGGGCCACCTGGCTGACCTGCGGCCGACCGGTGCGGGCCACGGCGTGGATCGCGTCGTGCCTCGGGAA
>NZ_JBMDWU010000297.1:0-20736 GCF_048594385.1 Micromonospora sp.
GCGCGGTGTGGCGGCGCGGCGACGGCGACGCCGCCGAGGTGTGGGCCGAGGCGGCACTGCCCGAGGTGGCCGCCGCCGACGCGCCCCGGGTCCTGCTGCACCCGGCGCTGCTCGACGCCGCCCTGCACGCCAACCTGGTCGACGAGGGCGCGGGCGACACCCCGCTGCCGTTCTCCTGGCGCGGCGTCACCCTGCACGCCGCACACGCCGCCGCCCTGCGCATCCGGATCTCCCCGGCCACCGGCGACAAGCTGGCCGTCACCGTCGCCGACGGGCACGGCAACCCGGTCGCCACGATCGACCAGGTGGTGGCCCGGCCGGTCGCCGCCGACGCGCTCGGCGCCGCCGGCAACCGGCACCGCCACCTGTACGAGGTGAGCTGGCAGCCCGTCCCCACCCCGGCCGCCGCCACCGGCACCTGGACCGCGCTCGACGTCGACGCGGAGTTGCCCGAAACCGCTCCCGACACCGTCGTGGTCACCCTCGACCCGTCCGGCACCCCGCCGGCCGCCGTGCACGGGGCCACCGAACGCCTGCTGGGGCTGCTGCGCCGCTGGCTCACCCACCCGGCGTACGCCCACAGCACGCTCGCCCTGCTCACCCGGGACGCCGTCGGTGCCGGCGACACCCCCGTCGACCCCGCCGCGGCGGCCCTGTGGGGGTTGGTCCGGGCGGCCGAGGCCGAACACCCGGGCCGGTTCGTCCTGGTCGACACCGACGACAGCGGCACCGACCACCTGGCGGCGGCCCTGGCCACCGGGGAACCCGAGGTGGCCGTCCGCGACGGCGGGCTGCTGGTGCCCCGGTTGACCCGGGTGGGCGTCGACGCGCCCGCCGACGGTGGCTGGACCACCGACCGCACCGTCCTGATCACCGGTGGACTCGGCGGCCTGGGTAGCCTCGTCGCCCGGCACCTGGTCACCCGGCACGGCGTACGCCGGCTGTTGCTGACCGGGCGCAGCGGCGCGGCCACGCCCGGCGCGGCTGACCTGGTCGCGGACCTCACCGCCGCCGGTGCGGACGTGACGGTCGCCGCCTGCGACGTCGCCGACCGGGACGCGGTCGCCGCCCTGCTCGCCGAACACTCGGTCGGCGCGGTGGTGCACGCCGCCGGCACCGCCGAGAACGCGCTGGTCGACGCCCTCACCCCCGAGCAACTGCACCGGGTACTGCGGCCCAAGGTGGACGCCGCCTGGCACCTGCACGACCTCACCCGCGACCACGACCTGACCGCCTTCGTGCTGTTCTCCTCGTCGGCGGGCTGGGTGGCCGGGGCCGGGCAGGGCAACTACGCGGCCGCGAACCTCTTCCTCGACGCCCTCGCCCAACGCCGCCGCGCCGACGGGCTGCCCGCCACCTCGCTGGCCTACGGCCTGTGGGCCACCGGCACCGGCATGGGCGGTCACCTCGACGACGCCGACCTGCACCGCATGCGCCGGCTCGGGATGCCCGCGATGAGCACCGACGAGGGGCTGGCGTTGTTCGACGCGGCCGTCGCCGCCGGGCGGCCCACCACCGTACCGGTGCGGCTCGACCTGGACGCGTTGCGACGACGCACCGACGCGCTGCCCGCCGTGCTGCGCGGCCTGGTCCGTACCCCCGCCCGGCCGACCGCCGCCGGTGCTGGTGCGGCGGCCGACGGCCCGCCGCTGGCCCAGCGCCTCGCCGGCCTCTCCGACGCCGACCGGGACACCCTGCTGCTCGACCTGGTCCGTACGCACGCCGCCGCCGTGCTGGGGTTCCCCGGCCCGGCGTCGGTGGAACCCGGCCGCGCGTTCAAGGACCTCGGCTTCGACTCCCTCGCCGCCGTCGAGTTCCGCAACGTGCTCAGCACCGTCACCGGGCTGCGGCTGCCGGCGACGCTCGTCTTCGACCACCCGGAACCCACCGCCCTGGCCCGCGCCCTCAAGGCCGACCTGGTGGTGCCCGACGCCGACCCGGCCGGTGCGGTGCTCGCCGACCTCGACCGGCTGGAGAAGGCCCTGACCGAGGTGCCGGGTGCGGAACACGCCCGGCTGACCGCCCGGCTCGAGGCGGTGCTGCGCGGCTGGCAGGACCGCACCGGCCGCCCCGACGACGACACCCCGCACGACTACGAGTCCGCCACCGACGAGGAACTGTTCGACGTGCTGGAGAACGAGCTCGGCCTCTCCTGACGGCAGCCTCCGACGAACCTTCCGGCGCGGGAAAGATTGGTGTGAACGATGGCGAACGACGACAAGCTCCGGACCTTCCTCAAGCGCGCCACCGCCGAACTGCAACAGGCCAACCGGCGGCTGCGTGAGGTGGAGGGCCGGGACCAGGAGCCGATCGCGATCGTCGGCATGGGCTGCCGCTACCCCGGCGGGGTCCGGTCGCCGGAGGACCTGTGGCGGCTCGTCGCCGACGGCACCGACGCCATCTCCGGCTTCCCCACCGACCGGGGCTGGGACGTCGACGGCGTCTACGACCCGGAACCCGGCAAGCCCGGCAAGAGCTACACCCGGCACGGTGGTTTCCTCTACGACGCCGCCGACTTCGACCCGGGGTTCTTCGGGATGAGCCCCCGCGAGGCGGTGGAGACGGACCCGCAGCAGCGGCTGCTGCTGGAGGCGTCCTGGGAGGCGTTCGAGCACGGCGGCATCGACCCGGTCGCCCTCAAGGGCACCGCCACCGGCGTGTTCGTCGGCGTGATGCACCACGACTACGTCGACAGCACCACCTCCGGCAGCCTCGTCTCCGGCCGGGTCGCCTACAACCTGGGTCTGGAGGGGCCGGCGATCACCGTCGACACCGCCTGCTCGTCGTCGTCGGTGGCGATGCACCTGGCCTGCCAGTCGCTGCGCAAGGAGGAATGCGGGCTGGCCCTGGCCGGCGGGGTCGCCGTGATGGCCACCCCGCAGCTCTTCGTCGAGTTCAGCAAGCAGCGCGCGCTGTCCCCGGACGGCCGGTGCCGGTCCTTCGGGGACGGCGCGGACGGCGCGGCCTGGTCCGAGGGCGTCGGGGTGCTGGTGCTGGAGCGGCTCTCCGACGCGCAGCGCAACGGGCACCGCGTCTACGGGCTGATCCGGGGTTCCGCCGTCAACCAGGACGGTGCGAGCAACGGGCTGACCGCGCCGAACGGGCCGGCCCAGCAGCGGGTGATCCGGGCGGCGCTGGCCAACGCCCGGCTCTCCGTCGCCGACGTGGACGTGGTCGAGGCGCACGGCACCGGCACCACCCTCGGTGACCCGATCGAGGCGCAGGCCGTGCTGGCCACCTACGGCCGGGACCGGGAGACGCCGCTCTTCCTCGGCTCGATCAAGTCCAACATCGGGCACGCCCAGGCCGCCGCCGGGGTCGCCGGTGTGATCAAGATGGTGATGGCGATGCGGCACGGCACCCTGCCGCGCACGCTGCACGCCGAGACGCCGTCGCGGCAGGTCGACTGGGACGCCGGGGACGTGCGGCTGCTCACCGAGCCGGTCGACTGGCCGGAGCTGGACCGGCCCCGCCGGGCGGGCGTGTCGTCGTTCGGCATCAGCGGCACCAACGTGCACCTCATCGTCGAGCAGGCCCCGCCCGTCGAGGCCGGCACGCCGGGGCCGACCCCGCCGGTCGTCCTCTGGCCGGTGTCGGGGCGTTCCCCCGAGGGGATGGCCCGCCAGGCCGCCCGGATCGCCGGGTTCGCCGCCGACTCCGACGAGCGTCCGGTGGACGTCGGGTTCTCGCTGGGCGCGGGTCGGGCCGGGTTGGAGTTCCGGGGTGTGGCGGTGGGCCGTGGGGCCGCCGAGCTGTCCGCTTCCCTGGAGGCCCTGGCCTCGGGCAGCGGTCTGTCGGGTCGGATCACCAGCGGTCGTACGGCGGTGTTGTTCACCGGTCAGGGTGCGCAGCGGGTCGGCATGGGCCGTGACCTGGCGGAAGCGTTCCCGGTGTTCGCGCAGGCCCTCGACGAGGTGTGTGCGGCGTTCGGGCCGCTGTTGGATGGTGACCTGCGGGAGGTGATGTTCACCGATCCGGATGGTGTTCTCGACCAGACGGGGTGGACGCAGCCGGCGTTGTTCGCGGTCGAGGTGGCCCTGTTCCGTCTGGCCGAGTCGTGGGGGTTGAAGCCGGACTTCGTGGCGGGGCATTCGATCGGTGAGTTGGCCGCCGCGCATGTCGCCGGGGTGTGGTCGCTGGAGGACGCCTGTCGGGTGGTGGCGGCCCGGGGTGGTCTGATGCAGGCCCTTCCGGCGGGTGGGGCGATGTTGGCGATCGCCGCGCCGCTGGATGAGCTGGACCTGGGTGACATCGACGTGGCGGCGGTGAACGGCCCCCGGGCGGTGGTCGTGTCCGGCACGGAGGAGCAGATCGCCGCCCTGGAGGCGTCGCTTGAGGTGAAGACGCGTCGGTTGCGGGTGTCGCATGCGTTCCACTCGCACCTGATGGACCCGATGCTCGACCAGTACGGGCAGGTCGTCGACGGGGTGACCGCCAGCCCGGCGGGCATTGCGCTGGTGTCGACCGCGACCGGTGATCTCGCCACCGATGCCGAGTTGGGCAGCGTCGGGTACTGGCAGGGTCAGGTGCGGGGCACGGTCCGGTTCGCCGACGCGGTAACTGCTCTCGCCGCACGCGGAGTCACCCGGTTCGTGGAGATCGGGCCGGACAGTGTGCTCACCGCGATGGTCGCCGACTGCGTCGACGACGTGGTGGCGATTGCGTTGCAGCGTCGCGACCGGGAGCAGGTGGCCGCGTACGCCACCGGGATGGCGCAGGCGTGGACCACCGGCGTCGACCTCGACTGGACGGCCGTGCACCCGGGGGCACGGCAGGTCGAGCTGCCCGGCTACGCCTTCGCCCGCCAGCGGTACTGGCTGGCCGCCCCTACCGCCGCACCGGCCACCGTCACCGACGACTGGCGCTACCGGGTCGTGTGGCGGGCCGCCGACCTGCCCACCGGCGCGGAACTCACCGGCGACTGGTGGCTCGTCACCCCGGACACCCTCACCGACGACCCCCGGGTCACCGCCGTGGCCGACGCGCTCGCCGCCCGGGGGGCCACCGTCACCCGACTCACCGGCACCGACCCGCTCGCCGGCCGGGGCACCCCCACCGGTGTCCTCTCCCTGCTCGGCCTCGACGACACCCAGGACCCGTACGACGTCGGGCTGTCCGCCGGGGTCACCGGCACCGTACGGCTGGTGCAGACCCTCGCCGCCGCCGACGTCACCGGCCGGCTCTGGTGCCTCACCACCGGCGGCGTCGCCGTCGACCGGTACGAGGATCTGCCGCACGCCGCACAGGCCGGCCTCTGGGGGCTGGGCACGGTGCTCTCCCTCGACTACCCCGGCTGGTGGGGTGGCCTGGTCGACCTGCCCGCCGACTGGACGCCCGACACCCTCGACCGGCTCGTCGACGTGCTCGCCGACGGCGGCGAGGACCAGGTGGCCCTGCGTACCGCCGGGGCGCTGGCCCGGCGGATGGTGCGCTGGCCCGTCGCCGGCAGCCCCGACCGGCGCTACACCCCCACCGGCACCGTGCTCGTCACCGGCGGCACCGGCGGCATCGGCGCACACCTCACCGAATGGCTCCTCGACCGGGGTGCCGAGCGGGTGGTGCTGGCCAGCCGGCGCGGCCCCGCCGCACCCGGGGCCGCCGACCTGGCCGCCCGCCTGCCCGGCGTTCAGGTCGTCGCCTGCGACGTGGCCGACCGGAACGCGGTCGCCGCGCTGCTCGACGGGATCGGCGACGACCTGACCGCCGTCTTCCACGCCGCCGGGGTGCTCTACGACCCGGCCCCGCTGGGCGAGACCGACCTCGACGACTTCGCCGCCGTGTGCCGGGCCAAGGTGCTCGGCGCGACCCACCTCGACGCGCTGCTCGGCGACCGGTCGCTCGACGCGTTCGTGCTGTTTGCCTCCGGCGCGGCCGTCTGGGGCAGCGCCGGGCAGGCCGCCTACGGCACCGGCAATGCCTGGCTCGACGCGCTGGCCCACCAGCGCCGTCGCCGGGGCCTGACCGCCACCTCGGTGGCCTGGGGCACCTGGGGCGGCGGCGGCATGGTCGACGAGCAGGCCACCGAGCAGCTCCTGCGGCAGGGCACCCCGCCGATGGAGCCGCGACTCGCCCTCGGCGCGTTGCAGCAGGTCCTCGACCACGACGAGAGCCACCTCGTGGTCACCGACATCGACTGGGCCCGGTTCACCCCGATCTACACCCTGGCCCGGCCCCGGCCGCTGCTCGCCGCGCTCCCCGAGGCCCAGCAGACCCCGGCCGCCGCCGCCCCGGCCACGCCCACCGACACCTCCGTGCTGGCCGGGCTGCCCGACGCCGAGCGGCTGCCGTACCTGCTGGACACCGTCCGCGCCCAGGTCGCCACCGTCCTCGGGTACGACGCGTCGGCCACCGTGGACGTCCAGCGGCCGTTCCGGGAACTCGGGTTCGACTCGCTGACCGCCGTGGAGCTGCGCAACGCCCTCGGCGCGGCCGTCGGGCTGCGCCTGCCGGCCACCATGGTCTACGACCACCCGACCCCGGCCGTGCTGGCCCGCCACCTGTACGACGAACTCGTCGGCACCGCCGCCCCGACCACCGTCACGTCCGGCGTCGGCGGCACCGACCCCGACGAGCCGATCGCCATCATCGGGATGAGCTGCCGCTACCCCGGCGGCGTCCGCTCCCCGGAGGACCTGTGGCGGCTCGTCGACAACGGCACCGACGCGATCAGCGCGTTCCCCGTCGACCGGGGCTGGAACTCCGACGCCCTCTTCGACGCCGACCCGGACCAGCCGGGCACCAGCTACGTCCGCTCCGGTGGCTTCGTCTACGAGGCGGGCGCGTTCGACGCCGAGTTCTTCGGCATCTCGCCCCGTGAGGCGATCGCCATGGACCCGCAGCAGCGGCTGATGCTGGAGGTCACCTGGGAGGCGTGCGAGCGGGCCGGGATGGACCCGGAGGCGCTGCGCGGCAGCCCCGTCGGGGTGTTCGTCGGCTCCGGCGCCCAGGACTACGGCGACCTGCTCGGCCTCGCCCCCGCCGAGTCGGAGGCGTACCTGAGCACCGGCAGCTCCGCGTCGGTGATCTCCGGCCGGGTGTCGTACGCGTTCGGGTTCGAGGGGCCGTCGATGACCGTCGACACGGCGTGTTCCTCGTCGCTTGTCGCACTGCACCTCGCCGGTCAGGCGCTGCGGGCCGGGGAGTGCACCACCGCCATCGCCGGTGGGGTGCTGGTGATGTCGAACCCGACCCCGTTCGTGGCGTTCAGCCGGCAGCGGGGGCTCGCCCCGGACGGCCGGTGCAAGTCGTTCTCCGACGACGCCGACGGCACCGGCTGGTCCGAGGGCGTCGGGGTGCTGGTGCTGGAGAGGCTCTCCGACGCGCAGCGCAACGGGCACCGCGTCTACGGGCTGATCCGGGGTTCCGCCGTCAACCAGGACGGCGCGTCGAACGGGCTGACCGCGCCGAACGGGCCGGCCCAGCAGCGGGTGATCCGGGCGGCGCTGGCCCACGCCCGGATCACCCCCGACGCGGTCGACGCCGTCGAGGCCCACGGCACCGGCACCACCCTCGGTGACCCGATCGAGGCACAGGCGCTGCTCGCCACCTACGGCCGGGACCGGGACCGCCCCCTGTGGCTCGGCTCGATCAAATCCAACATGGGTCACGCCCAGGCCGCCGCCGGCATGGCCGGGGTGATCAAGATGGTGATGGCGATGCGGCACGACACGCTGCCGCGCACCCTGCACGCCGGGACGCCGTCGCGACAGGTCGACTGGGCTGCCGGCGACGTGCGGCTGCTCACCGAACCGGTCGACTGGCCGGCCGGGGACCGCCCGCGCCGGGCGGGGGTGTCGTCGTTCGGGATCAGCGGCACCAACGCCCACGTGATCGTGGAGGAGGCTCCGCCGGTCGAGCCCGCCGGCCAGGACACGGCCCCCGAGCCGCCGGTGGCACTCTGGCCGCTGTCCGCCCGGTCGGCCGGTGCGCTGGCCGCCCAGGCCGGCCGCCTGCGTGACTTCCTGACCGACGAGCGGCCGGTCGACGTCGGGCACTCGCTGGCCGTCGGTCGGGTGGCCCTGGACCACCGGGCCGTCGCCGTCGGCGGTACGGCCGCCGACCTGGCCGCTTCCCTGGAGGCCCTGACCTCGGGCAGCGGTCTGTCGGGTCGGATCACCAGCGGTCGTACGGCGGTGCTGTTCACCGGTCAGGGTGCGCAGCGGGTCGGCATGGGTCGTGAGCTGGCGGAAGCGTTCCCGGTGTTCGCGCAGGCATTGGACGAGGTGTGTGCCGCGTTCGGGCCGCTGCTCGACGGTGACCTGCGGGAGGTGATGTTCACCGACCCGAACGGTGTCCTGGATCAGACGGGGTGGACGCAGCCGGCCCTGTTCGCGGTCGAGGTGGCCCTGTTCCGTCTCGCCGAGTCCTGGGGTCTGAAGCCCGATTTCGTGGCGGGTCACTCGATCGGTGAGCTGGCTGCCGCACACGTCGCGGGTGTCTGGTCCCTCGACGACGCGTGTCGAGTCGTCGCGGCCCGTGGTGGTCTGATGCAGGCCCTCCCGGCGGGTGGGGCGATGCTGGCCATCGCCGCGCCGCTGGATGAGCTGGACCTGGGTGACATCGACGTGGCGGCGGTGAACGGCCCCCGGGCGGTGGTCGTGTCGGGGACCGAGGAGCAGATCGCGGCGCTGGAGTCCCGTCTTGAGGTGAAGACGCGTCGGTTGCGGGTGTCGCATGCTTTCCATTCGCACCTGATGGATCCGATGCTGGCCGAGTACGGGCAGGTCGTGGAGAGCGCGACTGCGAACCCGGCGGGTATCCCGTTGGTGTCGACCGCGCCCGGTGATCTCGCCACCGATGCCGAGTTGGGTAGCGCCGGTTACTGGCAGGGGCAGGTGCGGGGGACCGTGCGGTTCGCTGACGCGGTGGCCGCTCTGGCCGCACGCGGAGTCACCCGGTTCGTGGAGATCGGGCCGGACAGTGTGCTCACCGCGATGGTCGCCGACAGCGTCGACGACGTGGTGACCATTGCGTTGCAGCGTCGCGACCGGGAGCAGGTGGCCGCGTACGCCACCGGGATGGCGCAGGCGTGGACCACCGGCGTCGACCTCGACTGGACGGCCGTGCACCCGGGGGCACGGCAGGTGGAACTGCCCACCTACGCCTTCCAGCACCAGCGGTACTGGATCGAGCCCGAGACCACCACCGGCACCGGCACCGACGAGGCCGACGGCGGGTTCTGGGACGCCGTCGACCGGGGCGACACCGACGTGCTCGCCGACGGTCTCGGCGTCGCCCCGGGCGTCGTCACCGAGGTGCTGCCCGGCCTCGCCGCCTGGCGGGCCCGGCAGCGGGACGCGGCCACCGTGGACGACTGGCGGTACCGGGTGGTGTGGCGCTCCACCGAACTGCCCGACGGCGGCGAACTCACCGGCACTTGGTGGCTCGTCGTACCGGCCGCGTCGACGGGCGACACCCGGGTGTCCACCCTCGCCGCCGGACTGGCCGCCCGGGGCGCCGACGTCGTCACCGTCACCGGCACCGAGCTGCCCGCCGGGGACACCCCCGCCGGGGTGGTGTCCCTGCTCGCCCTCGACGACACCCCCGACCCCACCGACGCGGGGCTGTCTGTCGGCGTCACCGACACCGTCGCGCTGATCCAGGCCCTCACCGCCACCGAATTCGCCGGCCGGGTGTGGTGCCTCACCGCGGGTGGTGTCGCCGTCGACCGGTTCGAGGAGCTGCCGCACCCCGCGCAGGGCGCGCTGTGGGGGCTCGGCACCGTGCTGTCCCTGGAGTACCCGCACTCCTGGGGTGGCCTGGCTGACCTGCCCACCGACTGGACCGACGAGCACGTCGCGCGGCTCGTCGACGTCCTCGCCGCCGGTGCGGAGGACCAGGTGGCCGTCCGTACCGCCGGCGTGCTGGCCCGGCGGCTGGTCCGCTGGCCGGCCGCCGGCAACCCCGAGCGGCGCTACACGCCCACCGGCACGGTGCTGGTCACCGGCGGCACCGGCGGCATCGGCGGGCACCTGACCGAATGGCTTGTCGGTCAGGGCGCGCGGCGGGTGGTGCTGGCGAGCCGGCGGGGCGCGGCGGCCCCGGGTGCGGCGGAGTTGACGGCCCGGCATCCGGGTGTCGAGGTGGTGGCGTGTGACGTGGCCGACCGGGAGTCGGTCGCCGCGCTGCTGGCCGACCTCGGTGACGAGTTGACCGCCGTCTTCCACGCCGCCGGGGTGCTGCACCAGGAGAAGTCGCTCCCGGAGACCAGCGTGGCCGAGTTCGCCGAGGTGTGCCGGGCGAAGGTGCTCGGCGCGGTGCATCTGGACGCGTTGCTGGCCGACCGCCCGTTGGACGCGTTCGTGGTGTTCTCCTCCGGTGCGGCGGTGTGGGGCAGCGCCGGGCAGGCGGGTTACGCGACGGCGAACGCGTACCTCGACGCGTTGGCCCACCGTCGGCGCAGTCGGGGTGCGGTCGCCACCTCGGTCGCCTGGGGTAGCTGGGCAGGTGGCGGGATGGCCGACGGGGAGGCCACCGCGCACCTGCGCCGGCAGGGCACCCCGCCGATGGAACCCCGGCTCGCCGTCCGGGCGCTGCGGGAGGCCCTCGACCACGACGAGAGCCACCTCGTCGTCGCCGACATCGACTGGACCCGGTTCACCCCCATCTACACCCTGGCCCGGCCCCGGCCGCTGCTGGCGGCGCTGCCCGACGCCCAACCCGAGGCCGAACCGGCCACCCCGGTCACCGTGACCGCCGACCTCGCCGGTCGGCTCGCCGCGATGCCGTCACCGGACCGCCTGGACACCGTCCTGGCGCTGGTCCGCGACCAGGTCGCCGCCGTCCTCGGGTACGCCTCCGGCGCGGACGTCGACTCGGAGCGGGCGTTCAAGGAGGCCGGCTTCGACTCGCTGACCGCCGTCGAGCTGCGCAACCGGCTCACCACCGAGACCGCGCTGCGGCTGCCCGCCACGCTGGTCTTCGACTACCCGACCCCGACCGAGCTGGCCCAGCAACTGCTCACCGAGCTGGTGCCCGCCGACGCCGGGGGCGTCACCCTGCTCGACGACCTCGACCGGCTCCAGGCGGCGCTGTCCACCCTGGACGCCGACGCGGTCGCCGCGCTCGACGAGAGCACCCGGGCCGGGGTGGGGGAGCGGCTGCGCACCATGCTCGCCGCGTGGACCGCCGGTCAACGCCCGGCCGAGGTCGCCAGCGTCACCGAGGATCTCGACACCGCCTCCGACGACGACCTCTTCGACTTCATCGACAGCAAGTTCGGCACCTCATGATCCGTCCGCTCCGTCGGCGCCGTCCGGGAATGGGTTCCTGATGTCCAACGAACAGAAGCTTCGTGACTACCTGCGGCGGGTCACGGCCGACCTGCACGAGACCAGCGAGCGGCTCCGCGACATCGAGGAGCGCGCCGCCGAACCGATCGCCATCGTCGGCATGGGCTGCCGCTACCCCGGCGGCGTCGACTCGCCCGAGGCCCTGTGGGACCTCGTCGCGGCCGGCACCGACGCGATCTCCGGCATGCCCACCGACCGGGGCTGGGACCTCGACCGGCTCTACGACCCGGACCCGGAGCACCCCGGCACCAGCTACACCCGCGACGGCGGCTTCCTCTACGATGCCGCCGCCTTCGACCCCACCTTCTTCGGCATCTCGCCCCGCGAGGCCGCCGAGATGGACCCGCAGCAGCGGCTGTTCCTGGAGACGTCCTGGGAGGCGTTGGAGCGGGCCGGCATCGACCCGTTGTCGCTCAAGGGCAGCCCCACCGCCGTGTTCACCGGCGTCGTCTACCACGACTACCCGAACAGCTGGGGCGCCGGCAGCATCGTGTCCGGCCGGCTGTCGTACACCCTCGGGTTGGAGGGGCCGGCGGTCACCGTCGACACCGGCTGCTCGTCGTCGCTGGTCGCCCTGCACTGGGCCTGCCAGTCGCTGCGCTCCGGGGAGTCGTCGCTCGCCGTCGCCGGCGGGGTCACCGTGATCGGCACCCCCGACGCGTTCGTCGAGTTCTCCCGGCAGCGGGCGCTGTCCTTCGACGGCCGGTGCAAGTCGTTCGCCGCCGCCGCCGACGGCACCGGCTGGGCCGAGGGCGCCGGGTCGCTGGTGCTGGAACGGCTCTCCGACGCCCGCCGCAACGGGCACCCGGTGCTCGCCGTCATCCGGGGCTCCGCGATCAACCAGGACGGCGCGTCCAACGGCCTCACCGCCCCCAACGGCCCCTCCCAGCGTCGGGTCATCCGGGCCGCGCTGGCCAACGCCCGGCTCGCCGGCCAGGAGATCGACGCGGTCGAGGCGCACGGCACCGGCACCCGGCTCGGCGACCCGATCGAGGCGCAGGCGCTGTTCGCCACGTACGGCCGGGACCGGCCCGCCGACCGGCCGCTGTGGCTCGGCTCGCTCAAGTCCAACATCGGCCACTCGCAGGCCGCCGCCGGTGTCGGCGGGGTGCTCAAGATGGTGCAGGCGATGCGGCACGGGGTACTGCCCCGCACCCTGCACGTCGACGAGCCCAGCGGCGAGATCGACTGGTCGCCCGGGACGGTCAAACTGCTCACCGAGCCGGTGGAGTGGCCGCAGACCGGCCACGCCCGCCGCTGCGCGGTCTCCTCCTTCGGCATCAGCGGCACCAACGCCCACGTCGTGCTCGAAGAGGTGGCCCCGGCCGAGGAGGACGAGCAGCCGGCCACCCCGGCGGTGCTGCCGTGGGTGCTCTCCGGGCACACCGACCGGGCGCTGCGGGCCCAGGCGCGGCGGCTGCTGTCGCACCTGGACGCCGTACCGGCCGACCCGGCCGCCGTGGGGCGGACGCTGGCCGGTCGGGCCCGGCTCGACCACCGGGCCGTGGTACTCGGCGGTGACCTGCCGCAGCTGCGGACGGCGCTCGACGCGGTCGCCGACGGGCTGCCCGCCCCCACCGCGGTCACCGGCACCGCCGACGCCGCCGGTCGGGTCGTCTTCGTCTTCCCCGGCCAGGGCGCCCAGTGGGTCGGCATGGCCGCCGCGCTGCTGGACTCCTCGCCGGTCTTCGCGGAGCAGATGGGCCGCTGCGCCGCCGAACTGCGCGCGTACGTCGACTGGGACCTGCTGGACGTGGTCCGGGGGGTGCCCGGCGCACCCTCCCTGGAGTGGGTGGACGTGGTCCAGCCCGCCCTGTGGGCGATGATGGTCTCCCTCGCCGCCACCTGGCGCAGCTACGGCGTCGAACCCGACGCGGTGGTCGGCCACTCGCAGGGTGAGATCGCCGCCGCCTGCGTGGCCGGCGGACTCTCCCTGGCCGACGGGGCACGGGTGGTGACCCTGCGCAGCCGGGCCATCGGCGAGAAGCTGGCCGGCCGGGGCGGCATGGTCTCGGTCGGGCTGCCCGCCGACCGGGCGCAGGAGCGGATCGCCCGGTGGGCGGGCGACATCTCCCTCGCCGTGGTCAACGGCGCGGGTTCGGTGGTGGTCTCCGGCACCCCGGAGGCGCTGCGGGAACTCATCGCCGAGCTCACCGGGGAGGGGATCCGGGCCAAGCAGGTCGCCGTCGACTACGCCTCGCACTCCGCGCAGGTGGAGCTGCTGGAACACCGGCTGCTGGAGGACCTGGCCCCGATCAACCCGAAGACCGGGACGATCCGGATGCTCTCCACCGTCACCGGCGACTGGGTGGACACCGCCACCCTCGACGCCCGCTACTGGTACGACAACCTCCGCAACACGGTCCGGTTCGACCCGGCGATCCGCTCTCTCGCCGGGCAGGGCTGGACCGGGTTCGTGGAGGTCAGCCCGCACCCGGTGCTCGGCATGGGGATGCAGGAGACGCTGGAGTCGGCGGACCGCCCGACGGTGGTCACCGGCACCCTGCGCCGCGACGACGGCGGCCTGGACCGGCTGCTCACCTCCCTGGCCGAGCTGCACGTGCGGGGCGTCGACGTGGACTGGGCCGTCGCCCTGCCCGGCAGCCGCCGGGCGGACCTGCCCACCTACGCCTTCCAGCACGAGCGTTACTGGATCGCGCCGACCGTCGCCGCCCCGACCGGCGGCGGCACCGACGCCGGGTTCTGGGACGCCGTGGAACGTGCCGACGTCGACCTGCTCGCCGACGGCCTCGGCGTGGACACCGCACTGGTCGGGGAGGTGCTGCCCGGCCTGACGTCGTGGCGGTCCCGGCAGCGCGACGTCGCCACCGTGGACGGCTGGCGGTACCGGGTGGTGTGGCGGCCGACCGAGGTGCCCACCGGCGGGCAGCTCAGCGGCGTGTGGTGGGTGGTCGCCCCGGCGGCGCTGGCCGACGACGAGCGGCTGCGTACGCTCGCCGACGGGTTGGCCGCCCGGGGCGCCGAGGTGGTCACCGTCACCGGCACCGACCACGCCGGCCGGGAGGCCCCCGCCGGGGTGCTCTCCCTGCTCGCCCTGGACGACGGCCCCGACCCGCTGGGCGTCGGCCTGTCCGCCGGGATCACCGCCACCGTGTCCCTGGTGCACGCGCTGGCCGCGTCCGACTTCAGCGGCCGGCTCTGGTGCGTCACCGCCGGCGGGGTCGGGGTGGACCGGTTCGAGCCGGTCACCGACCCGGCCCAGGGTGCCCTGTGGGGCCTGGGCACGGTGCTCTCCCTCGACTACCCCGGCTGGTGGGGCGGCCTGGTCGACCTGCCCGCCGAGTGGACGCCGCAGACCGTCGACCGGCTGGCCGACGTGCTGACCGGCGGCGGCGAGGACCAGGTGGCGCTGCGGGCGGCCGGCACGCTGGCCCGCCGGATGGTCCGCCGTCCGGTGACCGGGGCACCCGAACGGCGCTGGCGACCCGCCGGCACCGTCCTGGTCACCGGCGGCACCGGCGGGGTCGGCGGGCACGTCACCGAATGGCTGGTCGGCAACGGCGCGCAGCGCGTGGTGCTGGCGAGCCGACGCGGCCCGGACGCCCCCGGCGCGGCCGACCTGATGGCCCGGCACCCAGGCGTCGAGGTGGTGGCGTGTGACGTGGCCGACCGGGATTCCGTCGCCGCGCTCCTGGCCGACCTCGGTGACGAGCTGACCGCCGTCTTCCACGCCGCCGGCGTGCTGCACCCCGAGGTGCCGTTGGGGCAGACCGCCCTCGACAACTTCGCCGACGTGTGCCGGGCGAAGGTGCTCGGCGCGGTACACCTCGACGAGTTGACCGCCGACCGGCCGTTGGACGCGTTCGTGGTGTTCTCCTCCGGTGCGGCGGTGTGGGGCAGCGCCGGTCAGGCGGGTTACGCGACGGCGAACGCGTACCTCGACGCGTTGGCGCACCGCCGCCGCAACCGGGGTGCGGTCGCCACCTCGGTCGCCTGGGGCAGCTGGGGCGGCGGCGGTGGCATGGCCGGCGGCGAGGTCGGGGCGCACCTCGACCGGCTCGGCGTCGGCGTGATGGACCCGCGGCTCGCCGTCGACGCGCTCGGACAGGCCCTCGACCACGACGAGAGTCACCTCGTCGTCGCCGACATCGACTGGGCCCGGTTCGGCCCCATCTACACCCTGGCCCGGCCCCGGCCGCTGCTGGCCGAACTGCCCGACGCCGCACCGGAGGCCGCCGAGGCCACCGAGGCGGGGTCGTCGTCGGCGCTCGCCGACCGGCTCGGCACGCTGTCCGAGGCCGAGCAGCGCGCCCTGCTGCTGGAGACCGTCCGCACCAACGTGGCCGCCGTCCTCGGCTACGGCGACGCCGACCTGGTCGAGCCGCAGCGCGCGTTCAAGGAACTCGGCATGGACTCGGTGACCGCCGTCGAGCTGCGTAACCGGCTCAGCGCCGCCACCGGCGTACGGCTCTCCGCCACCCTGGTGTTCGACCACCCCAACCCGACCGCCCTGGCCGACCAGCTCCGGGCCGAACTCGGCTACACCGGCGACACCGCCGGCGGACTGCTCGCCGAGCTGGACCGGTTGGAGGTCACCGTGGCCGGCCTGACGCCGGAGGAGATCGAACGCAACCGGGTCACCGCCCGGCTCCAGTCGCTGCTGGCGAAGCTCAACGAGACGCTCAGCACCACCACCGGCGCCACCCTCGTCGACCGGCTCGAAACGGCCTCCGCCGACGACGTGTTCGACCTGATCGACAAGGAACTCGGCATGACCTGAGCCGCCACCGCGCTCCCGGAGCAACGTGTCCCGCTGGCAACGAGTTTGGTGAGGTTCGGATGGCGAACGAAGAGAAGCTCCTCGAGTACCTGAAGCGGGTCACCGCCGATCTGCACCGCACCCGGGAGCGGCTGCGCGAGGTCGAGTCGCAGGAGCAGGACCCGATCGCGATCGTCGGCATGGCCTGCCGCTACCCGGGTGGGGTCAACTCACCCGAGGACCTGTGGCGGCTGGTCGCCGACGGTGTCGACGCCATCGGCGAGTTCCCCACCGACCGGGGCTGGGACACCGCCGCCCTCTACGACGCCGACCCGGACGCCGCCGGCAGCAGCTACGTCCAACAGGGCGGGTTCGTCCACGACGCCGACGAGTTCGACGCCGAGTTCTTCGGCATCTCGCCCCGCGAGGCGCTGGCGATGGATCCGCAGCAGCGGCTGGTGCTGGAGGCGAGCTGGGAGGCGTGTGAGCGGGCCGGCATCAACCCGGACACGCTGCGGGGCGGCCCGGTCGGTGTCTTCGTCGGCTGCGGCGGCCAGGACTACTGGGACCGGCTCACCGTGCTGCCCGAGCCGGTCGAGGCGTACATGAGCACCGGCAGCTCCGGAGCGGTCATCTCCGGCCGGGTCGCGTACAGCCTCGGGTTGGAGGGGCCGGCCGTCACCGTCAACACCGCCTGCTCGTCGTCGCTCGTCGCGCTGCACCTCGCCGCGCACGCGCTGCGGCAACGGGAGTGCGGGCTGGCCCTGGCCGGTGGCGTCACCGTCATGTCGACGCCCGGCGCGTTCGTCGCGTTCAGCCGGCAGCGGGGGCTCGCCTCCGACGGCCGCTGCAAGCCCTTCTCCGACGACGCCGACGGCACCGGCTGGGGTGAGGGCGTCGGCATGCTGCTGCTGGAACGCCTCTCCGACGCCCAGCGCAACGGCCACCGGGTACTCGCCGTCATCCGGGGCTCCGCGATCAACCAGGACGGCGCGTCCAACGGGCTCACCGCCCCCAACGGGGTGGCCCAGCAGCGGGTCATCCTCCAGGCGCTCGCCAACGCCGGCCTCACCTCCGGCGACGTCGACCTGATCGAGGCGCACGGCACCGGCACCACCCTCGGTGACCCCATCGAGGCGGAGGCGCTGATCGCCACGTACGGGCGCGACCGGCCGGCGGACCGGCCGCTCTGGCTCGGCTCGGTCAAGTCGAACATCGGCCACGCCCAGGCCGCCGCCGCCGTCAGCGGCGTGATCAAGATGGTGATGGCGCTGCACAACGGCGTCCTGCCCAAGAGCCTGCACGTGGGGGAGCCGTCCACCCACGTCGACTGGTCCGCCGGCACCGTGCAGCTGCTGACCGAGGCGCGGCAGTGGCCCGACCACGGCCAGCCGCGCCGGGGCGGGGTGTCGTCGTTCGGGGTGAGCGGCACCAACGGGCACGTGATCCTGGAGCAGGCACCCCCGGTGGAGACCGTCGCGCCGGACGAGACCGCCGAGCCGCCGGTGGTGCTCTGGCCGCTGTCCGGCCGGTCGGCGGCGGCGCTCGCCGGGCAGGCCGCCCGGCTGCGGGAGTTCCTCACCGACGAGCGTCCGGTCGACGTCGGGTTCTCGCTGGGCACCACCCGGGCCGCCGGCGCGTACCGGGGTGTCGTGCTCGGTGACGACGTGGCCGGCCTGGAGACCCTGGCGGCCGGCGGTGGCCTGTCGGGTCGGACCGTTGCCGGCCGTACGGCGGTGTTGTTCACCGGTCAGGGTGCGCAGCGGGTCGGGATGGGCCGTGACCTGGCGGCAGCCTTCCCGGTGTTCGCGCAGGCCCTCGATGAGGTGTGTGCGGCGTTCGGTCCGTTGTTGGACGGTGATCTGCGGGAGGTGATGTTCACCGACCCGGATGGTGTTCTCGACCAGACGGGGTGGACGCAGCCGGCGTTGTTCGCGGTCGAGGTGGCCCTGTTCCGCCTGGCCGAATCCTGGGGTCTGAAGCCTGACTTCGTCGCCGGGCACTCGATCGGTGAGCTGGCCGCCGCGCACGTGGCGGGTGTCTGGTCCCTCGACGACGCCTGTCGGGTCGTCGCGGCCCGGGGCGGTCTGATGCAGGCCCTCCCGGCGGGTGGGGCGATGCTGGCCATTGCCGCGCCGCTCGATGAGCTGGACCTGGGCGACATCGACGTGGCGGCCGTGAACGGCCCCCGCGCGGTGGTCGTGTCCGGCACGGAGGAGCAGATCGCCGCCCTGGAAGCCTCCCTGGAGGTGAAGACGCGTCGGTTGCGGGTGTCGCACGCGTTCCACTCGCACCTGATGGACCCGATGCTGGCCGAGTACGGGCAGGTCGTGGAGAGCGCGACTGCGAACCCGGCGGGCATTGCGCTGGTGTCGACCGCGACCGGTGATCTCGCCACCGATGCCGAGTTGGGCAGCATCGGGTACTGGCAGGGGCAGGTGCGCGGCACGGTGCGGTTCGCCGACGCGGTGGCCGCTCTGGCGGCCCGGGGGGTGACCCGGTTCGTGGAGATCGGGCCGGACAGTGTGCTCACCGCGATGGTCGCCGACTGCGTGCAGGACGCCACCGCCATCGCGCTGCAGCGCCGCAAGCGCGAGCAGGTCGAGGCGTACGCCACCGGGATGGCGCAGGCGTGGATCAGCGGCGTCGACCTCGACTGGACGGCCGTCAACCCCGGCGGCCGGACCGTCGACCTGCCCACCTACGCCTTCCAACACCAGCGGTTCTGGCTGGACGCCACGGCCGACCCCGGTGACGCCACCGCCATGGGCCTGGACTCCGCCGACCACCCGCTGCTCGGCGCGGCCGTCACCCTCGCCAACGCCGACGGGGCCGTCCTCACCGGCCGGCTCTCCCTCGACCGGCACCCGTGGCTCGCCGACCACGCCGTCGACGGCGCGGTGGTCTTCCCCGGCACCGGCTACGTCGACCTCGCCCTGCACGCCGGGGCGCAGGTCGGCGTCGAGACCGTTGACGAGTTGACCATCGAAGCCCCGCTGGTCCTGCCCGAACACGGGGGCGTCCAGCTCCAGGTCGTCGTCGGCCCCGCCGGCACCGACCACACCCGCACCCTCCAGGTGTACGCCCGCAGCGCCGACACCGACGCCCCGTGGACCCGGCACGCCAGCGGGGTGCTCGCCCCCGGCCCCCGTACCACCGGGACCGCACTCACCCAGTGGCCGCCGGCCGACGCCGAGCCGGTGCCCACCGACGACCTCTACCAGCACCTGGCGACCGGCGGCCTCGTCTACGGCCCGGTGTTCCAGGGCCTGCGCCGGGTCTGGCGGCGCGGCGACGAGTTCTTCGCCGAGGTCACCCTGCCCGAGGGGGTGGACGCCGACGGGTTCGGCCTGCACCCCGCCGTGCTCGACGCCGGCCTGCACGCCCTCGGCCTCGCCGACGGGGACACCTTCCGGGGCCTGCCGTTCGCCTGGACCGGCCTCACCCTGCACGCCACCGGCGCGGCCGGCGTCCGGGTCCGGCTCACCCCGGTCGGCTCCGGGGTACGGGTGGCGGTCGCCGACGCGGTCGGCGCACCCGTCGCCACCGTCGACTCGCTGGTGCTGCGGCCCGTCCAGGTGACCCGCCCCGGTGGGGTCGCCGACGCGCTGTTCGACCTGACCTGGCAGGAGATCGGCACCCCCACCGGCACGGTCGTCCCGGCCTGGGCCCACCACCCGGCCACCGGCACCGCACCGGCCACCCCCGACGTGGACCTGCTGGTGCTGACCGCCGGCAGCGCCGGGGACGTCGCCGGCCCGCAAGCCGTGCACGACGAGGTGAACCGGGTCCTCGGCCTGGTGCAGGAGTGGCTGGCCGGCCCCGACGCCCACCGGCTCGTGGTGCTCACCCGGCTTGCCGTCGGCGACGACGGGACCGACCTGACCGGGGCGGCCGTCTGGGGTCTGCTCCGCTCGGCGCAGGCCGAGAACCCCGACCGGCTGCTGCTGGTCGACACCGACCCGGCCGCCGACGTGGCCGGGACGCTCGCGCTGGCCCTGGCCACCGGCGAGCCGCAGGTACGGGTCCGCGACGGTGTGGTCTCGGTGCCCCGGCTCACCCGTCAGGTCGTCGAGCCGGCCACCCCGGACACCCCGCTCTACGGCACCGGCACGGTGCTGGTCACCGGCGCGACCGGTGCCCTCGGCACGGCGGTGGCCCGGCACCTGGTGACGACGCACGGGGTCACCCGGCTGCTGCTGGTGTCCCGCCGGGGCCCCGCCGCGCAGGGGGCCGACGACCTGGTCGCCGAGCTGACCGCGGCCGGCGCGCAGGTCGAGCTGGTCGCCGCCGACGTGGCCGACCGGGCACAGGTGACCGCGCTCCTCGACGCCCGCCCCGACCTGTCGGCGGTGGTGCACACCGCAGGCGTGCTCGACGACGGCGTGGTGTCGTCACTGTCCGCCGCCCGGCTGTCGGCGGTGCTGCGGCCCAAGGTGGACGCGGCGTGGCTGCTCGACGAGGTCACCCGCGATCGGGAGCTGTCGGCGTTCGTGCTGTTCTCGTCGCTGTCCGGGGTGCTGGGTGCGCCGGGGCAGGGTAACTCCGCGGCGGCGAACGCGTTCCTCGACGCGCTCGCCGCCACCCGTCGGGCCGCCGGGTTGCCGGCGGTGTCGTTGGCGTGGGGCCTGTGGGGCGAGGGTTCGGCGATGACCGACCGGCTCGGCGACGCCGACCGGGAGCGGATGTCCCGGGGCGGGGTGCTGCCGCTGGCCACCGCCGACG
>NZ_JBMDWU010000298.1:0-4852 GCF_048594385.1 Micromonospora sp.
TCAAACGCGCCGAGGTCGCCGGCGAGGTCGCCCAACGCCTCTCCCTCAGCGTCGAAGGCGACGAAAGCGAACTCGAAGACCTCGTCAAGGCCCGCACCGTCCGCGCCATGGTCACCTGGCTCGACCAGAAGATGAACACCACCGTCACCGCGACGGTGACCGTCGCCGCGCCGGCAGCCGTGCCCGCCGCCCCGCCGGCGAGCGTCGCCGCGCCGGCCGCCGCACCCGCCGCGTCGCCCGCGCCGACCGAGGTCGGGGTGGGGATCGCGCCGAAGCGGCTGGTCGCCCGGGAGAGCGTCCAGCCCGGGCAGCGCGTCGACCCGGGCACGCTCGCCGGGATGCGGTTCCTGATCACCGGGGGCGGACCGGTCGGGGCGTACCTGGCGGAGCTGCTCGGCGCGCACGGCGCCGGCGGCCAGCTGGGGGTCCTCGACAGCGAGCAGGCCGACCAGGGCTTCGACGGCGTGCTGGTGCTCGACGGGCTGACCAACCTCGACGAGCCGCTGCTGCCCGCCGTGTTCCCGCTGCTGCAGCGGGCCCTGGCCACCGGGCCGCGCTGGCTGCTCGCCGCCGGGGCGCAGGGCGTCACCGGCGCGGCCGACGGCATGCCCGGCCTGTTCCGCACGATCGCCCGCGAGTACCCGGGGCTGACCGCCCGGTTCGTGGCGGTGGACCCGGCGGCGACGCCGGAGGTGCTGGCCCGGCAGCTGCTCGACGAACTGCTCACCGCCGCCGACGCCCCGGTGGTCGCCCGGCGTGGCGACGACCGCTACGTCGCCGACCTGGTTCCGGTCGAGCTGGGCGCGCTGGCCGCCGGGGGTGCCGGACCGGCCGGCGACGGGGTGTCCGAGGCCGCCGCGATCGGGTTGGAACGCGACTCGGTGGTGGTGCTGGTCGGTGGGGCGCGGGGGATCACCCCGTGGTTCGCCCGGGCGCTCGCCTCGGCCAGCGGCTGCCGCATCGAACTGGTCGGCCGTACCCCGCTGCCGTCCGGCCCGGAGGACCCGGAGCTGGCCGCCGCCACCGACCGCGCCGCGCTGGTCGGGGTGCTGGCCCGGCGGGGGCTGTCCTCGCCGGCCGAGATCTCCCGCACCGCGCAGGCCGTCCTGGCGGCCCGGGAGGTGACCGCGACGATCGCCGAGCTGACCGAGCTGGGTGGCGAGGTCCGCTACCACGCCCTCGACGTCCGGGACGCGGCGGCGACCCGCGCGCTGCTGGCCGCGATCCACGCCGAGTACGGCCGCCTCGACGGGGTGGTCTACGCCGCCGGGATCATCGAGGACAAGCTGATCGCCGAGAAGGACCCGGCGTCGTTCACCCGGGTCTTCGACACCAAGGTCGACGGGGCCCGGGGGCTGCTGGCCTGCCTCGACGCGCTGCCCGGCGCGCCGCGGTTCCTGGTCTTCTTCGGCAGCATCGCCGCCGCCTACGGCAACCGGGGGCAGGCCGACTACGCGGCGGCCAACGACGCCCTGGACGCCATCGGCACCCGCTACGCGGCCCGGACCGGGGTGCGCACCGTGACCGTCCACTGGGGGCCGTGGGCGCCCGGCGTCGGCCACGGCGGCATGGTCACCGCCGAACTGAGCCGCGAGTACGCCCGGCGCGGCATCGGCCTGATCGACCCGGAGGAGGGCGCGCTGGCCCTGCTGCGCGAGCTGGCCTGGGCCGACGCGTCGGTCACCTCGGTCGTCTACACCGCCTCCGGGTGGTGAGGGTGTCGATGAGCCGTCCCGCCCCCACCCGCCCCATCCGTCGGAGGAACCGATGAACAACGGCGCCGCTGCGCCCGGCCAGATCGCGATCGTGGGGATGGCCGCCCTGATGCCCTCCGCCGGCAACCTGGAGAGCTACTGGCGCAACCTGATCGGCGGGGTCGACGCGATCACCGACGTCCCCACCCACCGCTGGGACGAGGAGTTCTACGACCCGGAGCAGTCCCACCGGGCCGACCGGATGTACTGCCGGCGCGGCGGGTTCGTCGACGAGTTCGCCACCTTCGAGCCGCTGCGGTTCGGGGTGATGCCCGCCTCGGTGGGCGACATCGAGCCGGACCAGCTGATCACGCTGGAGGTGGCCGCCGCGGCGATCGACGACGCGGGCGGCGGCGACCGGCTCCCGGCCCGCGACCGGATCGGCGTCATCCTCGGCCGGGGCGGCATCCTCAGCCCCGCCCAGGCCCGCTACGCCCAGCGGGTGCGGATGTCCAGCCAGGTGGTCAGCATCCTGCGGGAGCTGATCCCCGACGTCGACCCGGCCCGGTTGGAGCTGCTGCGCAAGAAGTTCGACGAGCGGCTCGGGCCGTACCAGCCGGAGGGGACGATCGGCCTGGTGCCCAACCTGGCCGCCTCCCGGGTGGCCAACCGGCTCGACCTGCGCGGCCCGGCGTACACCATCGACGCCGCCTGCGCCTCCTCGCTGATCGCCGTGGACCAGGGCATCACCGAACTGCTCAACGGCCGGTTGGACGCGGTGCTCGCCGGTGGCGTGCACCACGTGCACGACATCAGCTTCTGGTCGGTGTTCAACCAGCTCCGGGCGTTGTCGCGGCGGGGCGAGATCCGACCGTTCGACGCCGCCGCCGACGGGCTGCTGATCGGTGAGGGCACCGGCGTGGTGGTGCTCAAGCGGTACGCCGACGCGGTGCGCGACGGCGACCGGGTCTACGCGGTGATCCGGGGCAGCGGGGTGTCCAGCGACGGCAAGTCGGCGAGCATGTTCAACCCGGCGGTCTCCGGTCAGGTGCTGGCGATCCGCCGGGCCTGGGAGTCCGCCGGGCTCGACCCGACCGCCCCGGACGCGTTGGGGCTGCTGGAGGCGCACGGCACCGGCACCCCGACCGGGGACGCCGCCGAGCTGACCACGGTGGCGGAGGTGTTCGGCCCGTACACCGGTGGGCCGCGCCCGGTGATCGGCTCGGTGAAGTCGATGATCGGGCACACCATGCCGGCAGCCGGGGTGGCCGGCCTGATCAAGGCCGCGCTCGCGGTGCACCGGGGGGTGCTGCCGCCCACCCTGCACTGCGAGACGCCGCGCAAGGAGATGGCGGCGACCCGGTTCGCGCCGATCGACACCGCCCGGCCGTGGGAGAGCGACGGCCCGCGCCGGGCCGGCGTCAACGCGTTCGGGTTCGGCGGGATCAACGCCCACCTGATCATCGAGCAGGCCCCGGTGTCGGTGGGTGAGCCGGTGGTGGGGCTGACCGCCCCGGCCGCCGGTCGGGCCGTGGTCGACGAGCCGGACCAGGTGCTCTGGCTGGCCGCGTCGGATCCGGCCGGGCTCGCCGACCTGCTGGACCGCGACGACCAGGAGGTACGCCGCATCGGCGTCGAGCTGGCCGCCCGCTCCGGTGGGGACGCCCCGCCGCAGACCCGGCTGGGCATCGTCAACCCGACGGACAAGCTGCTCGCGGTGGCCCGCAAGACGGTGGCCCGGGGGCAGGCGTGGCGGGGCGGGCGGGACATCTGGTTCAGCCCGCAGCCGCTGCTCGGCCCGGGGGCGGGCAAGCTCGCCTTCGTCTTCCCCGGCCTGGAGGCGGAGTTCTCCCCCCGCACCGCCGACCTGGCCGCCCACTTCGGTCTGCCGGACCGCGAGTGGTCTGCCGCCGACCTGGGCCGGCACGGCGCCGGCCTGATCGAGGTGGGCAAGCTGCTCGACACGGCGCTGGCCCGGATGAAGGTACGGCCCGACGCGGTCGCCGGGCACAGCATCGGCGAGTGGACCGCCGCCGCGGTCAGCGGCCAGATCAGCACCGCCGCGATGGACGAGTTCCTCGACCTGTTCAACGCCGACTCGGTGGAGGTCTCCGGGTACGTCTTCGCGGCCGTCGGGGCCGGCGCGGACCGGGTCGCCCCGCTGCTCGGCGACTACCCGGGGGTGGTGCTGTCGCACGACAACGCCCCGGCCCAGTCGGTGGTCAACGGCCCTGAGCCGCAGGTCGACCGCCTCGTCGAGGCGCTGCGTACCCGCAACATCCTGTGCCAGAAGCTGCCGTTCCGCTCGGCGTTCCACACCCCCGCCTTCGCCGACGGGCTCACCTCGATCGGCGCCGCCCTGGGCCGCTGGGAGGTGCACCCGACCCGGATGCCGGTGTGGTCGGCGACCCTGCACGCGCCGTTCCCCGCCGACGAGGAGGAGGTCAACCGGATCTTCGTCCGGCACATGATGGAGCCGGTCTGGTTCCGGCAGACCGTCGAGGCCATGTACGCCGCCGGGTTCCGGGTGTTCCTCCAGGTCGGCGCGGGGCAGCTCGCCTCGCTGGTCGGGGACAACCTGCGCGGGCGCGAGCACCTGGCGATGCCGGTGAACACCGCGCACCGCAGCGGGTTGAACCAGTTGCGCCGGGTCGCCACCGCCCTGTGGGTGGAGGGGGCGTCGCCGGACCTGGGGGCGCTGTCCCCGCGGGGCACCGCCGCACCGGCGGCCACCGCCGGCCGTAGCCCGGCCACGGCCGGTGCGGACGGCCCGGCGAAGGCCGCGCGGCGTGGGCCCCGGGTGAAGCTCGACCTCGGTGGGCCGCTGGTCCGCCTCGGCGCGGACGCCGCCGGCCTGCTCGGGGTCACCGTGGCCGACGGCTCGGCGGCCACGCCGGGCGTCGGCGACGGCGTCGCCCGTCCGGTCGCCGCCGGGACCGGCCGGCCCGGATCGACCCCGGCCGCGGCAGCACCGCCGGTGACCCGGCCGGCGGTCGTGCCGACGCCCGCCGTCGCGCCGACCCCCGTGCCGGCCGCGACCGTCGCGCCGGCCCCCGTGCCGGGGACGGCTGTCGCCCCGGCCGCCGTGCCGACGGCGACCGCTGCGCCGGCCGCGACGCCGGTGCCCGCCGCGCGGGTACCCGGGCAGCCCGGGGTGG
>NZ_JBMDWU010000299.1:0-3096 GCF_048594385.1 Micromonospora sp.
CCGCCGACGCGCGCCCAGGCGCAGGCCCGGCCGGCGGGCCGACCAGGCGCAGGCCCGGCCGGCGGGCCGCCCCGACGGCGGACGGCAGCGCGCCCCGGGTGTCCCGTCGTCGGGACGCCCGGGGCGCGTGGTGTCGCGTCCGGCCGGTCAGTCGTCCAGGCAGGACCGCAGCGCGGCGGTCAGCAGGTTGGCGCGTTCGTCGCCCATGCCCTGCATCTGGTTCACCACGTAGCCGAAGCCGACCTGGTGGGCGTCGTCGCCGAAGCCGAGGTTGCCGCCCGCGCCGTCGTGGCCGAAGCTGCGCCCGGACAGCAGCGGCCGGGCCGGCGGGGAGTGCAGCAGGAAGCCGGTGCCCCAGCGCTGGCCGGTGTCCGGCGGACCGTGCCGCTGCTGGCCCCGGGACCGCACGACGGTCGCGTCGTCGACCGACGTTCGGTCGAGCAGGGGCGGTCCCGCCACCGGCGACACGCAGGCGGCGTAGAGACGGGCCAGCCCGTCGGCCGTGCTCACCGCGCCCGCGCCGGGGATGCCGGCGGCCTGGATGGCCGGGTCGTTGAAACTGACCAGACCGGCGGCGTCGGCGGGGAACGCGAACGCGCCGCCCATGGTGATCCCCCGGTCGGCCACCGGGTCGACGAACGGCTCCGCCTCGGGCGGCGGGGCGATGTTCCAGGCGACCGTGTCGCGTTCGGCGGCCGGCAGCCCGAGCCAGGTATGCAGGCCCAGCGGCCCGGCCAGGGCGTCCCGGAAGAATGCGCCGGGCAGCTGGCCGGTGATCCGGTGGATCACCTCGCCGATCAGCCAGCCGTAGGTCATCGGGTGGTAGCTGTGCGCGGTGCCCGGCTGCCACAGCGGGGCCTGGGCCTCGATCGCCGTGATCACCGGGTCCCAGGCGAGCACCTCGTCGAGGGTCAACGGGCGGTCGAGCGCGGGCAGGCCGGACTGGTGGGTGAGCAGCCAGCGCACCGGGATGTCGGCCTTGCCGTGCTGGCCGAACTCCGGCCAGTAGCGGGTGACCGGCGCGTCCAGGTCGAGTCGGCCCTGCTGCACCAGCAGGTAGGCGCAGATCGCCAGGATGCCCTTGGTGCAGGAGTAGACGACGACCGGGGTGTGCGCCGTCCAGGGCCGGCCGGTGCGCGGGTCGGCCGTCCCGCCGTACAGGTCGACGACGCGGCGACCACCGACGTAGACGGTGACCGCCGCGCCGACCTCCCCCCGGTCGGTGACGTTGGCGCGGAAGACGTCGGCCACCCGCCCGTACCGTTCGTCGACGTCGCCGTGGATCTGCGGGGCCACTGCTATCCCTTCAGAGAGCCCTGGATCAGGGCCTTGATGAACTGACGCTGGAAGATCAGGAAGACGATCAGGGTCGGGGTGAGGATCAGCAGCGATCCGGCGCACAGCAGCACCAGGTCGGTGCCCCACTGCCCCTGGAACGCCCCGAGCGCGCCCGCCATCGTCCGCTTGGCCGGGTCGTCGACCAGGACGATGGCCAGCAGGAACTGGTTCCACGTCCAGAGGAACATCAGGATGGTCAGCGACGCGATGGCCGGGCGGGCGAGCGGCACCTGGACCCGCCAGAACAGCTGCCAGGTGCTGCTGCCGTCGACCCGGGCCGCCTCGGACAGCTCGACCGGCACGTTGCTGAAGTGGGCCCGCATCCAGAACACCGCGAACGGCATGTAGAGCCCGATCAACGGCAGGATGATCGCCCAGCGGGTGTTGAGCAGGCCGAGATCCTGCATCTGGTAGTACAGCGGGGTGACCACCGCCTCGAACGGCAGGGTCAGGCCGAGCAGCAGCAGGGCGAACACGATCCGGCCACCGGGGACCCGGAGCTGACCCAGTCCGAAGCCGGCCATGGTGGCGATCAGCACCGAGACCGGCACCACCCCGGCCACGATGAGCAGGCTGGAGCGCAGCAGCGCGCCCATGTTCGCCACCGTGAAGGCGTCGGCGAAGTTGCTCCACTGCGGATCCGACGGCCAGGCCAGGCCGCTGGGCACGGTGCCCCGGGGCTGGAGCGCCGCGGAGAGCATGCTGACGAACGGCAGCAGGGTGACCACGACCAGGACGAGCAGGAAGACCCGGCCGGTCAGGTTCTCGCGCCGGCTGAGGTTCATGACTTGTCCCCCCGGGTCAGTCGCTGGATCGGCAGCACGCAGAGCACCACCAGCAGCATCAGCACGACGGCCAGCGCCGAGGCGAGACCGACCTGACGCTGCGAGAAGGCCAGCCGGTAGATCTCCAGGCCGGGCACCGTGGTCTGCAGGCCGGGGCCACCGCTGGTGGAGATGTAGACGATGTCGAAGCTGGCCAGGGCGGCGATGATGGTCACCGTGAGGCAGACGCCGATCTCCTGGCGCAGGCTGGGCAGGGTGACGGCGAAGAACTCGCGGACCGGGCCGGCGCCGTCGAGGCGGGCCGCCTCGTACAGCGCGGGGTCGATCTTGCTCATGCCGGTGACCAGCAGGATCGTGCAGAGGCCGAGCAGGACCCAGGCGCCGATCACACCGACGGCGGGCAGCGCGGTGTCGAAGTCACCGAGCCAGGCGCGGGCCACCCCGCCCAGCCCGACCGCGCGCAGCACCGGGTTGACCCGCCCGTGGGACGACAGCAGCCAGCTCCACGCGCTGCCCGCCGCGACCAGCGGGATGACCTGGGGCAGGAACAGCACCGTCCGGACGACGGTGCCGAACACGCCGGTGGTGATCCGGCGGACCAGGCTGGCCACCAGCAGGCCGAGCGCGACCGGGACGAAGCTGAAGAAGACGATCAGGACGAGCGCGTTCCCGATGATCTTCAGCAGGTCGCTGTCGGTGAACACGGTGAGGTAGTTGTCCAGCCCGGCCCAGCGGGCCACCCCGATGCCGTTCCAGTTGTAGAACGAGTACTGGATGGTCAGCGCGAGCGGGCGCAGCACGAACACCGCGTACATCAGCACGGCGGGCAGGACGAAGAGCCAGCCCGTCCCGCCCGCGCCGGCCCCCCGTTTCCCGGGGGCCCCCCCGGGCGAAGGCCGGGTGGGACCGTCCGGACACGGCGCCGTCCCACCCAGCCCCGTCGGTACGCAGCCGAGGGCAGACGTCATCGGGA
>NZ_JBMDWU010000003.1:0-12795 GCF_048594385.1 Micromonospora sp.
GCCCGCGTCCGGGGCCCCCGACGGTGCCGACCCCGGCGACCGCGGCGTTCCCCACCCCCCCGCCCCGGGCGGCGTTGCCGCCGTCGACGGAGCGCCCGGCGTCGGCGACCGCCTCGCGGGAGGCGACCACCGCGAACTGGCTGAACCGGGCCATCCGCCGCAGCTGCGTGCCGGTGAAGTGCTCGGCCGGCGCGAAGCCGCGCACCTCGGCGGCGATCCGGGTGGGCAGCGCGCCGGCGTCGAAGGCGGTGACCGGGCCGACGCCCGACTTGCCGGCGAGCAGGGCCTGCCAGGTGCTGTCACGGTCGAGACCGAGCGGCGTGACGGCACCGATCCCGGTGATGACGACGTCGTCGGTCATCATCTCGCCGTCGCCCCCCAGCATCGCGCCCCGGCTCCGTTCTCCCGCCACCGAACGACCGATAGAACACTATCAGTCACCATCGACGCCCGGCATCCGTCCACGGCATCCGGTGACCCGCCCGCCGCCCTACGCATCGCGCCCCGATCCCCGGGCGGACACCGGCACGTCCCGCCAGGCGTCCGGTCCGGCCCCGACGGGCGGCGCGGACCGGCAGATCACGTACCCGGCCGGCGCGGCCACCCCGGGCCGACCGGGCAGCGCGTCGAGGACCCGCCGGTGCAGTTCCCGCGGCGAGCCTTCGGAGGCGGCCACGTACACCGTCACCCCGCCGTCACCCGCCGGGTCGACGAGGGCCGCCGCGGGGGCACCCCCGGCCACCTCGCCGACCAGGTCCGCCACCGCCTGCGGACGGACCCAGCCGGTCGGGGTGGACACCCAGTCGGCCCCCCGGCGGGCCGGGGTCAGGCCGATCCGCCCGGCGATCTCGGCGACCCGCACCTCCTCGGTGACCGCGTCGCACAGCAGCGTCTCGATCCCCCGGATGACCGTCTCGCCGAGCGACCCCGGCAGGTACGCCGTGTCGACCAGCAGGCCGAGCCGGCACCGGCCGTCGCCCAGGTTGCTGGCGGCGACGTAGAACCTCATGTCGCTCTTGGACAGCGGCTCCAGCCGGGAGTAACGGGAGTCCCGGCGCAGCACGGCGAGCCGGTCCGGCCCCGGGTCCGGGTCGGGCGTGGCCCAGTCGCTGCCCCGGTGCCCGTTGTTGAAGTAGGCGGACAGGTCGAACGCCACCCCGCGCCGCCGGCCGACCCGCTCGACCACCCCGCGCACCCCGGCCGGGTCGCACTGGGCCCGCCGGTACGCGTCGAACGCCGGCCGGTGCAGGTTGCGGATCGCGGTGAGCAGATCGACGTCGTCGTCGACCCGGTGGACCAGCAGGGCGTCGAGGGTGTTCAGGGCGATCAGGTCGCGGCTGTCCCGGTCCAGCCGGTTGCCGGCGATCAGCTTGAACACGGCGGTGCGGTGCCCGTTGTAGGCGGTCAGGATCAGGGTGGTCAGGCCGAGCAGCACGGTCGAGAACGAGGTGCGGGTCCGGGTGGCCAGCGCGGTCGCCGCCGCGGTGACCGCCGTGGAGTCCAGCAGGTGCCGTTCGACGGGCTGGTCACCGGTCGGCGCGGCCGGCAGGTCGAACATGGAGGCCGGCGCGACCGACAGCCCCTGCTCCCAGTGCCGCAGCCCCAGCCGGCTGGACTGCTGGCCGTCCGCCGACCGCTGGAAGGCGTCCTGCGCCAACCGCTGCGGCACACCGCCGGCCGCCCGGGCGGCGGGCGGCGCGGTCTGACCCGACGGCGGCGCGTCGGAGGCCGGTTCCGCCCCGGTGAGCCGGTCGAGCAGCACGTCGGTGAGGGTGGTGAAGGCCCAGCCGTCGAACGCCAGGTGCGAGCCGACGAGGGCGACGGCGCTGATCCGGCCGGCCCGGTCCCGCGCGCAGCCGACCCGCAGCGGCCACTGCGCCTCGTGGTCGAACGCCGCCTCGGTCAGCGTGGCGACCAGCTCGTCACCGACCCGGGCCGGGTCACCCTGGTCGTCGACCACCACCACGTCGTACGTCCCGGTGGCGGCGACCTCCTGGCGGGGCCCGTCGGCCCGCTGGACGTACCGGGTCCGCAGGGTCTGGTGCGTCTCGACCAGGTGCCGCAGCACGGCGGTCAGCCGCTGCGGGGCGACCGGTTCGGGCAGCACGAGGGCCCGCCCGATGTTGAACTGGTTCGCCTCCTTGCCGAACCACTGCATCGGCCCCCACATGACACTCTGTGCCCAGGTCAGCGGCCCGGTGCCGGCTCCCTGGCCGGTGAACGTCAGGCTGAGTGTGCCCGCGCTGGTGCTGGTGTCGGTCACCCGTCCCCCTCTCCACGGTCCTCGTACCCGCTACGCCCGCGCGAACGGGCCGGACGACCTCGGCGTCAGCCGCAGCGGCAGGTGGTCGAGCCCCCGGAACGCCGGACTGGCGACCTTGACCAGCTCACCGATGAGTTCGATGTCGTCGGTGCGTTCGAGCAGCATCCGCAGGAACGTGGTGGCCTGCAGGCGGGCCAGGTGCGCGCCGACGCAGGTGTGGATGCCCGCCCCGAAGCCGAGGTGACCGTCGGTCACCCGGTCGATCCGGTAGTCGTTCGGGTCGGGGAACTTGCGCGGGTCCCGGTTGCCGGCGGCGAAGGACAGCTCCACCCGGGCGCCCTGCGGGATGGTGGTGTTGCCGACCACTACGTCGGTCGTGGCGGTGCGGAAGACGTTCTGCACCGGCGGGTAGAACCGGGCGGTCTCCTCGATCGTCGGCCCGATCAGCTCCGGCCGCTCGCGGACCAGACGCAACTGGTCGGGGTGGTTGAGCAGCGCGTCGAGCATGTTGCCCAGGAAGTGCGTCATCGTCTCCTGCCCGCCGACCAGCAGGGTGAGACACAGCCAGAGGATCTCGTTCTCGGTCACCCCGCCGGTGGCCGCGGCGGCGAACAGCTTCGACACCACGTCGTCGCGGGCCGGCTCGTCGCGCCGCCGGGTGAGCAGGTTGCCCAGGTAGCCGGAGAGTCCGGCGACCGACGACAGCGCCGCCTTCGCGGCCTGCAACCGCAGCGCGTTCTCGTCCGGGTCCTCCGGGGCGTCCTCGCCGACCTTCGCGTTGGCGATGAAGCTCTCCAGCACGCCGGCGGTGAGCTTGAGCTTGGCGAGGTTGTCGTCGGGCACCCCGACGATGGTGGTGATGACCTTCACCGGTTGCAGGATGATCGCCTGCTGGACGAGGTCGATGTCACCGGTGGCCACGGCCTCGTCGAGCAGGTCGCCGCAGACCCGCTCGATGAACGGCCGCCAGAACTGCACCCCGCGCGGGGAGAAGTCGTGCCGGATCAGGGCGCGCAGCCGGGTGTGGTCCGGCTGGTCGAGTCCGAAGAGCACCGGCAGCGTCGAACGGTGGTAGGCGATCCCGTCGGCCGAGGACAGGCCGGCGTGGTTCTTCGCCGCCAACCGGACGTGCTCGTAGCGGATCACCAGCCACATGTCGCGCCGGGCCAGGTACAGCGGCTCCTCGGCGCGCAGCAGCTCGGCGTAGGCGGGGTACGGGTCGTCCATGGACTCGGGCGAGAAGGGGTCGAACTCGTCGGTCTGGGTCGCGCTGGTCACTGCATCGTCCTCCGCAGTCGTTGGGGGCCGGTCACCGGTACGCCCTGGCCTGGAGCTCGAACATCTCGGCGTACCGACCCCCGGCGGCGAGCAGGTCGGCGTGGCTGCCGGCCTCGGCGACGCCACCGTCGGCGAGCACCACGATCAGGTCGGCCAGTTGCACGGTGGAGAACCGGTGGGACACGAACACGCTGACCGCGCCGGTCCGGGCGGCCACCTCCCGGGCCTGCTCGCGGTAGCGGGCGAACAACGCGTACTCGGCCTCCGCGTCGAGCGCGGCGGTCGGCTCGTCCAGCACCACCAGCAGTGGGTCGTCGCGCATGAACGCCCGGCCGAGGGCGAGCTTCTGCCACTGGCCGCCGGACAGCTCCGCCCCGTCGGTGTGGCTGCGGCCCAGCGGGGTGTCGAGTCCCTCGTCGAGCTGCCCGACCAGGTCGTCGGCGCCGGCCCGGCCCAGCGCCGTGCGTACCGCCTGGTCGTCGTCGCGGCGGGGCAGGTCACCGACGCCCACGGCCTGGCGGGCCGGCAGCTCGAAGCGGACGAAGTCCTGGAAGCCGGCGGCGATCCGCTCGCGCCAGCCCGGCATGGACAGCGCGGCCAACTCGACGCCGTCGACGAGGATCCGGCCGGACGTCGGCGTCAGCAGGCCGCAGAGCAGCTTGACCAGGGTGGTCTTGCCGGCGCCGTTCTCGCCGACCACGGCGACCGTGGCACCGGCCGGCAGGTGCAGGTCGAGACCGGTGACCACCGGTTCCGCGCCGCCGGGGTAGCGCAGGGTGACCCCGGCCAGCCGGATACCCTCCCGCAGCCGGGCCGGTGGCGCACCGGCGGCGACCGACCCGAAAGCGGCTGTCGACCCGACGCCGGCATCCGACCCGAGAGCGATAGCCGGCCCGACACCGACGGTCGGCCCGACGGCGGTGTGACCGGGCGTCGGGTCGGCGGGCGTCGGGTGCCGGTCGGCGGCGCGTACCAGGTCGTGCACCTCGTCGAGCCGGCGGTAGACGCTGCGCAGCCGCTGGAGGTCCTGCAACACCCCGACCGCCGCGGCGACCTGCTGGTTGACCTGGGCGGCGATGGTGACGACCAGGACGACGTCACCCACCCCGCGCCGGCCGGCGACGGCGTCGCGCAGGATCAGCAGCACCGCCAGCACGTATCCGGCGGCGAACGCCAACTGCCCGGTCATCCGGACCAGGCTCGCCACCAGCTGGGCCCGCCACAACCGTCGGGTGGCGTCCTGCCAGTGGCCGCGGTGACGCCGTCGCACCTCCCCGGTGAGCCCGAAGACACGCAGTTCCTTGCCGGCGGCGGCGTCGGTGGCCAGCCCGAACAGCCCTGACGCCCGGCGGGTGGACTCGGCACCGGCCTCCCGGGCCCGGTTCACGATCCGCTCCGCCCACCGGCCGGCCAGCAACGGCGGCACGGCAGCCAACGGCAACAGCAACAACAGCGGATGGAGTACGGCCAGCAGCACCGTCGTCAACGTCATCGCCACGGCCAGGCCGACGCCGGTCAGCACGGCCTGCAGGCCGACCCGGAGCTGCTCGACGTCCTCCTCCAGCACGGTGATCTTGTCGGCGAACGCGGACCGTTCGAAGTGCGCCATCCCCGGCGTGCCGTTGGTGGCGTCCATCAACTCCTGGTGCACGTGCAGGACGTCGAGTTCGGCGAGTTCGAAGTAGGCGATGTGGGCGAAGTGGCCGAGGGTCAGCCCGGCGATCAGGCCGAGCGCCACGCCCACCCCGGCGAGGCTCGCGGCGACGGGCCGGCCGGCCGTGACGGCGTCGAAGAGCACCCGCAGCAGCACCGCCACCAGCGGCCACGCCACCGCGCCCGCGACGACCAGGACCAGTGCGGTGAGCGCCTTGCGCCGGTCCTGCCGCAGCGACGTACGCCACAGCGCCCAGCCGGCGGAGAGCAGGCCCCGGTTCACCTGACGCTCCGCGTCGACCCGACGTCCACCGCGCCGCCGTCCGGACCGTCGACCGGCGCACCGGTGCCGGGATCACCCGCCGGTGGGCCGGCGTCGGGATGGCCGGTCGGCGGGCCGGCGTCGGGACGGTCGGCCAGCGGGGTGTCGGCGGCGGGGGTGGCGAAGCGTTCCGCCTGGAGGGTGAACAGCCGGGCGTACCGGCCGCCCCGGTCGAGCAGTTCCGCGTGCGAGCCCTGCTCGACCACCCGTCCCTCGGCCAGCACGACGATGTGGTCCGCCCGGCGGACGGTGGCGAACCGGTGCGAGATCAGGATCGTGGTGACCCCCGTGGTGGCGGCGATGATCTCGTCGAAGAACCGGGCTTCGGCCCGGACGTCCAGGCTGGCCGTCGGCTCGTCGAGGACCAGCACCGACGCGCCGTGCCGGATGGCGAACAGCGCCCGCGCGATGGCCACCCGCTGCCACTGCCCGCCGGACAGGTCCACCCCGTCGCGCAGCTGCCCGCTCAGCGGGGTGTCCAGCCCACGCGGCAGCGCGTCGAGGGTGGCGAGGATGCCGGCGGCCTCGGCGGCGGCCCGGATGCCGTCCCGGTCGTCGGCGTGCCGGATCGCCCCCAGCGCGATGTTGTCCGCCGCGCTCGTGGCGTACCGCAGGTAGTCCTGGAAGATGACGGCGAGGTCGCGTCGCCAGCGGGCCGTGGGAAGCTCGTCGATCGGCCGGCCGCCGACGGTGATCCGGCCCGCGTCCGGCAGCGCCAGCCGGGCCAACAGCTTGACCAGCGTCGTCTTGCCCGCGCCGTTGAGGCCGACGATGGCGGTGCACGCCCCCGCCGGCAGGGTGAGATCCAGGTCCGTGAAGACCGGCGTCGCACGGTGCGGGTAGCGGAACGACACCCCCTCGAAGCGGATGTCCGCCGGGGCGTGCCCCACGGCCGGGGCCGGGGCGGCGTCGGCCGGGTCGTCGGTCGGGCCGTCCCCGGGGGACGTCCGGTCGCGCATCCCGGCCCGGAACTCGCCGACGGCCCGGTAGGCGTTCATGCCGAACTGGGTCTGCACGTCGGCCTCGGGATAGAACTCGCCGAGCTGCACCGCCGCCAGCACCGCCTGGATCACCAGCGCCAGTTGGGTCAGCTCCACCCGGCCCTGCCCGCCGGCCAGCCCCAACGCGGCGAGCACCGCCACGAGCACCGTCAGGCCGACGGCGGTGTAGAGGAAGTACGGTCGCAGGTAGACCCGCCGCCGCTGCACCCACACCGGACGCATCCAGTCCAGGTACGCCTGCCGGTACTGCTCACGCAGCCACGGCAGCAGACCGAAGACGCGGATCTCCTTGGCGGCCGGCCGGCCCATCGCCACGCCCCGGAAGTAGGTCAACCGGCGGACCCGGGCCACGATCGCCCCGTAGATCGCCGCGTAGCGGCGCAGGCCGCCGCGTTGACCGTGGCGGAACGCGAGCACGGCGACCAGCAGGCCGAACCCCGCCGCCCAGGCGAAGGCGGCCCCGACGACCACCGCGTACCCGAGGAGCTGCCCGTAGCGGGCGAGCAGGGCCAGCATCCCGGCACCCGCCGCACCCGGGCTCTGGATGCCGTGCTCGACCTCGCGGGACGCCTCGGTGAGCTGTTCGAGCAGCGCCTGATCCTCCAGCGGGGTGGTACTGGTGCTGCCCAGCGCGGCCGCCATCAGCTCGTCGGCCACCGCGCCGTCGATCCGACGCTGCACCAGCAGGCCCGTGGTGACCTGGAGCTGGGCCAGCAGCTGCTGGGCGCTGAGCGCCCCGGCGGCCACCACGAAGGCGGTCACCAGGTGCCCGAAGGCCGGCGACTCGACGCCGTCGCGGACCGCCTGCGGCAGCCAGCCGATCATCCGGCTCGTCGCGACGACGAACACCACCGGCGCGGCGGCGAGCAGCAGGTTGACCAGCACGGCGGCAGACACCGCCGGAACGCCCGCCCGGGGCAGCAGGGTGACGATGCGCCACCGGTCCACGGCGGTCCGGCGGACCACCCCGGCCACGGAGCCGGCCGTCGTCGCGTCGTCGGTCATGCCGGCTCCCCCACCCGCTGGGTCCGTACGGCCCGCTGGAACGCCAGCGCCGCGTCGTGTCCCTCGGCGAACGCCCGGACCGCGTCCAGCCCGCTGGTGTCCCGGGCCCCGCCGACCACCCGGTGCCACACCCCGGCCCGGCGTACGGTGCGCACCAGGTCGTCGGCGGGCAGTTGACCGGCGGCGACCACCACCGTGTCGGCGGGCACCGACCGGTCCGCTCCGGTGCCGTCGACCAGGCGTACGGCGTCGGGGTCGACGCGCAGGTCCCGCACGCCCGGCACCACCTGGACCGCTCGGCGGCGCAACTCGGCCAGCACCGCCCAGCGGGTGGAGCGGCCCATCCGGGGGCCGAGCCGTTCGCCGCGCAGCAGGACGGTGACCTGCCGGTCCGGACGCTGGCTGGCCAGGTGGGCGAGATCCACGGCGATGCCGCCGCCGCCGATCACGACGACCCGCCGCCCGAGCGCGTCGTCGGCGAAGGCCGAGCCGTAGTCGCGGACGTGCGGCAGCCCGTCGCCGGGCAGGTCGATGCGGCGCGGCAGCACCCCGGTGGCGACGATCACCCCGTCGTGGCGGCGCAGCAGCTCCTCGTCGGCGTCGGTGATCCGCCGTCCGGTGTGCAGTTGCGCGCCGAGCCGGGTCAGTTCGGCGGTGAGGAACCGGATCGTCTCGGCGTAGTCGGCCTTGCCCGGCACCCGGCAGGCCAGCCGGAACTGTCCGCCGGGCTCCCCGTCGGCCTCGTAGACGGTGACCCGGTGCCCGGCCAGGGCCAGGTCGTGGGCGGCCCGCAGCCCGGCGGGGCCGGCACCGACCACGGCCACCGTCCGTGGCCCGTGCACCGGCGTCGATCCGGCCCGCACCGCCGGGTCGACGTGCGGTGCCGACCCGGACGGCGTCGCCGGGTCGGCCTCCCGGCCGACGAGCGGGTTGACCATGCAGGACACCGCGGCCCCCACCAGCGACCTGTCGATGCAGGCCTGGTTGCAGGCCACGCAGACGTTCACCGGCCGGCCGTGGCGGCTCCGCGTCACCAGGGCCGGGTCGGCCAGGAACGGCCGGGCCATCGAGACCAGGTCCAGCGGGGTGCCGGCGAGGACGGCCTCGGCCTGGGCCAGCCGGTTGATCCGGTTGCTGGCCAGCACGGGCAGCGCGCCCACCGCGGCCTTGACCGCCGCCGCGACCGGCACCCAGTGCCCCGGCGGCACCAGTGCCTGCACCGTCGGCACCGGCGACTCGTGCCAGCCGACGCCGACGTTGAGCGCGTCGGCACCGGCGGCGGCCAGCGCGCGGGCGTACGCCGTCACGGTGTCCCGGTCGGTGCCGCCGGGCAGCAGGTCGTCGCCGGTCATCCGCATCACGACCGGGAAGTCGGGACCCACGGCGGCCCGGACCGCCGCCACCACGGCCGTCCCGAACCGCATCCGGCGCTGCGGGTCGCCACCCCACTCGTCGTCGCGCCGGTTGGTCAGCGGGGAGAGGAACTGGTCGATCAGGTACCCCTCGGAACCCATGATCTCCACGGCGCTGAACCCGAGGTCACGGGCGTACGCCGCGCCCCGGGCGAAGTCCTCGACGATCCGGGTGACCGCGTCGGCGGGCAGCGCGTCCGGGGTGCACCGGGAGATCGGGCTGGGCACCGCCGACGGGGCTACCGGGTGCGGGCCGCCGGGGGTCGGCCGGGCGTACCGGCCGGCGTGGAAGAGCTGGAGGGCGAGCAGGCCGCCGGCCGCGCCGACCTCCCCCGCGACCCGGCGCAGCCGGTCCCGGAAGGCGGTGTCGTCGAGCACCCCGGAGCTCGGCACGTCGACGCCGGCCGGGCTGACCGCCGCGCCGCCGGTGACCATCAGCCCGGCACCGCCGCGCACCCGGGCCAGGTAGAACGCGGCCAGCGTCCGACCGTCGTCGTCCCGGTGGTCCCAGCCCAGGTGCATCGCCCCCATCACGATCCGGTGCGGCAGCACCAGCCGACCGATCCGGCCGGGCCGCAGCACCCTGTCCAGTCCGGCCGTCATGCCAGCGGACCACTCAGATCCCGGCTGAACGGCGGCGAGACGATCGACAGGCCACCGTCGACCACCAGGGTCTGCCCGGTGACGTACTCGGCGGCCGGGGAGAGCAGGAAGGCGATCACGTCGGCGACCTCCTGGGCGGTGCCCATCCGCTGCTTGGGGATCAGCGGCAGCACCCCGGACAGCGGGGCCATGCCGGGCACGTCGTAGAAGTAGCCGGACGACTCGGTCTCGATGATGCCGCCGTTGACCGCGTTGACGTTGATGCCCCGGTCGGCGAACTCGACGGCCATGTACCGCACCCATGACTCGATCGCCGCCTTGGCCGCGCCCAGGTTCGCGTACGTCGGGTAGGCGCGGATGCTGCCGTAGCTGGACAGCGCGACGATCCGGCCGCCGTCGGGCATCAGCCGCACCGCCTGCTGCGCGCCGAGCACGAACGAGCGCATGTTCATCGCGTACGACCGGTCAAGGTGGTGCGGCTTGAGGTCCATGATGTTCTTGAAGGAGCTGGCCGCCGCGTTGCACACGAAGTAGTCGAGGGTGCCGAACTCCTGCGCGGCCACCGCGAAGAGCCGTTCGATCTCCTCGGGCTGTTCCATGTCGGCGGCCACCGTGACGGCCCGCCCGCCGAGCTGCGTGATCTCCTTGCGGACCTGCTCGGCCAGTTCGGCGTTCTTCTTGTAGTTGACCACCACCGAGCCGCCGCCGCGGGCCAGGGTGAGTGCCAGCGCCCGGCCGATCCCCCGGGAGCTGCCGGTGATCAGCGCGGTGCGGTCCTGGAAGGCGGTCACCGGCCGGCCGCCAGGATCTCCCGGGCGATCACGGTCTTCTGGATCTCGTTGGTGCCCTCCTCGAAGCGCTGCGCGCGGGCGTCGCGGTATACCCGTTCGATGGTGCTGCCCTCCCAGTAGCCGATGCCGCCGTGCGCCTGCAACGCCTTGTCGGTGACCCGGGTCAGCATGTCCACCGCGACCAGCTTGGCCATCGAGGACAGCGCCCCGGCGTCGCTCTGGCCCGCCTCCCAGCGGCGGGCGGCGTGCAGGGTGAGCTGCCGGGCGGCCTCGATGTCGGCGGCGTTCTCGGCGAGCGCGAACGCCACCGCCTGCCGGGCGGTCAGCGGCTTGCCGAAGGTGACCCGGTTGCCGGCGTGCTCGACGGCCAGTTCCTGCGCCCGGCGGGCCAGCCCCACGCAGGTCATCGCCACGCCGATCCGGCTCGGGGTGAGGAAGCCGCCGAGCGCGACGGCCAGCCCGTCGCCCTCCTCGCCGAGCCGGTTGGCCACCGGCACCGGTGCCCGGTCGAAGATCAGGTGCGCGTGGTCGGTGCCGCGTACGCCCATGGTGTCGGGCATGGGTTCGACCCGGACGCCCTCGACGTGCCGGTCCACCATCAGCGCCACCGTGCCGTCCTTGCCGGTGCTGCCGTCGAGCCGGGCGAACAGCAGCCAGTAGTCGCAGCTCACCCCGAAGGTGATCAGGTGCTTCTCGCCGCTGAGCAGGTAGGTGTCGCCGTCGCGTACCACGCTGGCGCGCAGGTCGGCCCCGGTGCCGGCGGTCGGTTCGGTGAGCGTGAACGCGACCCGCAGGTCCCCGGCGACCTGCGGCAGCACGAACTTCTTGCGCTGCTCGTCGGAGGCGAACTGGTCGATGGAGCGCCACACCCCGTTGCAGACGTGCACGATCATCCGCAGCGACGCGTGCGACATCGAGAAGAGTTCGAGCAGGTGCAGGTACTGGGTGAAGGACAGGCCGGCCCCGCCGTAGTCGACCGGCGCGGCGAGCCGCAGGTAGCCCCGGTCGCGCAGGTCCGTCCAGAGCTGGGCGGGGACGCTGCGGTCGCGTTCGATCGCCGCCGCGTACTCCTCGCCGGGGCCCCGGACGAACGCCTCGACCTCGCGGGCCAACGTCGCGAACGACGTGCCATCGGCCTGGGTCACTCTGCCTCCTCGCCGATCGTTGCGCTGATCTGGTCACGCAACACGAACTTCTGCACCTTGCCGACCACGTTGCGGGGCAGCGCGGCCACCGTCTCCAGCCGCTCGGGCCAGTACTGCTTGGCGACCTTGTGGCCGTCGAGGAACCGCTGCATCCCGGCGAAGGTCAGCTCCGCCCGGGTCACCACGAACGCGCAGGCCCGCTCGCCGAGGCGCGGGTCGGGCATCGCCACGATCGCCACCTCGCGGACGGCGGGGTGGGTGTGCAGCAGCTGCTCCACCTCCGCCACCGGGATCTTCTCGCCGCCCCGGTTGATCACGTCGGTCACCCGGCCGGTAATCCGCAGGTAGCCGGCGTCGTCGATGGTGGCCAGGTCGCCGCTGCGGTACCAGCCGTCCGGGGTGAGCGCCGCGGCGGTCAGGTCCGGGCGGTCGAGGTAGCCGGCGAACAGGCAGTCCCCGGCGACCTCGAAGTTGCCCTCCACGCCGGGGCCGAGCACGGTGCCGGCGTTGTCGGTCACCCTGATCCGGACCCCCTCCAGCGCCCGCCCGTCGGTGCCCCAGGCGTGTGCGGGCGCGTCGGTCGGCGCGGAGAGGGTGCCCAGGCACGATTCGGTGGAGCCCCAGGCCCCGCAGACCGCCGCGCCGAGGGTGCGGGTGGCGTGCTCGGCGAGGTTGCGGGGCACCGCCGCGCCGGTGGCGACGAAGACCCGCAGCGCCGGTGGCGCCTGCCCGCCCGTCTCCACGGCCTCGACGAGGTCGGCGAGGAAGGGGGTGGCCGCCTGGACGAAGGTGGCCCCGGTGCGGTGCAGGGTGGCCAGCGCGGCCCGGCCGTCCCAGACCGGTTGCAGCACCACGGGCGCGCCGATGGTGAACCCCAGCCACATGCCGTAGAGGACGCCGGTCTGGTGGGCCAGCGGTGACGGGATGAACAGCCGGTCGGCGGCGGTCAGGCCGAGGTGCCGGGCCTGCATGGCGGCGGCCCGGGTCAGCGTGTCGACGCGGTGCAGCACGCCCTTCGGCTCGCCCGACGTGCCGGAGGTGAACATGAGCTGGGCCAGTGCCGCCGGGTCGGGACGGCCGGTGGCCGGTGCGGCGTCGTCGGGACGCTGTCGGGCCAGCGCCGGGCCGAACCACTGCCAGCGCGGGCCGGCGGCGTCCGCCGGCAGTCCGGCGGCGTCGGCCGGTGCGGCGGTGCCGTCCGGCGTGGCGGTGCCGTCCGAGATGGTGTGGCTGGCGACGACGAGGACGTGGGCCACGCCCGGGGCGTCCGGGCCGGTCAGCATCGCCGCGGTCTCGGCCAGGTGCGCGCGGCCCCGGAAGCG
>NZ_JBMDWU010000030.1:0-2747 GCF_048594385.1 Micromonospora sp.
TCTGGGTGGGCAGGTCGAAGGCGACCGACAGGCCGGTCTGCCCCTTGGCCAGGTTGCGATGGAAGAGGGCGTTGCTCGCGGCGGCCGAGGAGTGGCCGGCATAGGTGCGCATCAGCCAGGGGCGGTCGCGCTCGGGCAGCCGGCCGGCGGCGATCACCCCGACCCGGTCGGCGAGCGACTCAGCCTCGTCCAGGTAGTGGGTGGTGAGCACGATGGTGGTGCCGGCGGCGGCGAGGTCCCGGATCAGCTCCCAGAACTCGCGCCGCGCCTCCGGGTCGAACCCGGTGGTGGGCTCGTCGAGGAAGAGCAGCTCGGGGCGGCCGATGATGCCCAGCGCCACGTCGAGCCGGCGCTTCTGCCCACCGGAGAGGGTGTGCGTACGGGCGTTGGCCTTGGCACCCAGCCCGACCCGCTCGACGACCTTGTCCGGGTCGTCCGCCTCGGGATAGAACCCGGAGAAGTGCCGGACCACCTCGGCGACGGTCAGCTCGTCGAACTCGCCGGTGCCCTGGAGCACGATGCCGACCCGGGACCGCCAGTCGGCCGCCTGCCCCCGGGAGGTACGTGGTGCGCCCGCCCGTTGGCCGCGCGGGCGGGAGCCGAGGACGAGACCGGGGTCGGTGCCGAGCACGCTGACCTGGCCGGCGTCGCGCTGCCGGTAGCCCTCCAGGATCTCCACCGTGGTCGTCTTGCCCGCGCCGTTCGGTCCGAGCAGGGCGAACACCTCGCCCCGGCGGACGTCGAGGTCCACCCCCGCCACCGCGACGTTGTCGCCGTACGCCTTACGCAGTCCCCGTACGGAGATCGCGAGCTCGTCATCCATGCCGTCCAGTGTGCGACCAGGCCGTCCGGCGCGGCGGTCCGGGGTGTGCCGGTGTCGGCCGGGTCGCGTCGAGGCGGCCCGCTCGTCCCCGACGGGGGCCTGTGAGGTGCTGCACACCCGGGGCGGCCGACGGGGCCGGGGACGTCCGGCGGTTCCGGGCATGGTCGTCGGGGTCGGGCATGGTCGTCGGGTTCGGGTTCGGGTTCGGGGCGGGGACCGGGGTCGGGGTCGGGGAACGCCGGCGGGGGGGGGGGGGGGGGCAACGCCGGCGGGGCCGGGGCCTTCTGCGGCCCCGGCCCCGTGCTGTCCGGTCGGTCAGCGGCTCGGTCGGTCAGCGCTCTGGTTTGTCAGCGCTCTGGTCGGTCAGCGGCTCTGGTAGGTCATGCAGTCGGCCAGGTCGTTGTCGGGGCCGACGGTGATCGCCGGGGCGCGACACTCCAGTTCGGCGTTGTGCCGGCAGTCGGCCCGGCTGCACGCGCCGACCTGGGCGATGAGCCGGTCGAGGCCACCGCGTACCGGCAGCTCCACGAAGGTGTGGCAGTGCGCGTGGTCGGTGCTGCCGATGGTGATGGCGAACGCGTGGCAGTCGTTGGTGTGGTTGTAGGCGCAGGACGAGGCCGCGCACTCCTGAACCCGGGGCATTTCCATCGCTGCGGTCATGACAACCTCACTTTCGGTAGATATGCCACAAATAGTAGGTGCCGGCTGGGTGGGTGCGGGCCGTTCCAGCGCTGATCACCCCGTAGGAAGCCCGCCACCACGGCGACCGAGCCCGAACGACCCCGTCCCCGCCCCTCCCACCCCCACCCCAACCCCCGCCCCCACCCCACCCCTCGACCCGCGTCGGTGATCAAGAGAATTGCGGGCGGGGAGAGCGCTCTCGCTGACGCAAACCTCTTGATCACCGGGGCGGGCCAGGTGGGCCTGGCGGGGGTGGCCGGGGCGGGCGGGGGGCCTGGCCGAGGCGGCTGGGGTGGGCGGGTCGGTTGGCCGGTGGGGTGCGGGCCCGTGTGCGTCGACCTCAACCGGCCGGTGGGCGAGATCCGGGCCGAGTGGGTGGCCGGTTCGGCTCCGGCTGTCGGTGAGGCGCCACGCCCGACGGTCAACGGCGTCACTTGTGCCCGATATGGTCGATTCCGTATGGTCGGACCGTCGCCGGTGTCCGGTACGGGGTCGACCCGGCGGGGCGTCCCGTGACCGGCGGCACCCCGACGGCGGAATCCCGGCCGGCCCGCAGTCGTTACACCCTCTGTACGACCGCAGCAGCACCCCGCCCGGCCAGCCCGGCGGCGGGCAGCTCCCCGGAATGACGCGGGGCCCCCGGTCGTTACATCTGGTTCCGGCGCGAGCGGCAGGGCCCGCCGGAGACCTAAGAACTCTCACTCATGAGCGCCTCGTCGTGGTGCTTACGCCCCCACCGCCGGCTCCGCCGGTGGCCCGGTCCCCCGACCGGTCGGGTGGCGTCGACCCCCTCGAAGGAGCATCCCCCATGAAGACCACCATTCTGCGTAAGAGCGTCCTCGGTATCGCCGGTCTGGCCGTCGCCGGTGGTCTGGCCGCCGGCCCGCTGAACCACGGCACCGCCGAGTCGACCGCCACCGACCACACCGTGGCCGTGGTGCAGGCCGACAAGCCGGCCGTGGACACCGACAAGCTGATCCCGCACGGCGTGCAGGGCACCCAGTCCCGCATCGACCTGAACGACGAGCAGACCGGCAACGTCAAGGCGATCATCGCGGCGACGAAGAAGGCCGGCATGGACGAGCGGGCCGCGGTGGTGTCGATCGCGACCAGCCTGCAGGAGTCGAAGCTGGAGAACCTCGGCCACCTCGGCGACCGCAACGACCACGACTCGCAGGGCCTGTTCCAGCAGCGCCCCTCCAGCGGCTGGGGCACCGTCGAGCAGATCACCGACCCCGAATAC
>NZ_JBMDWU010000300.1:0-14788 GCF_048594385.1 Micromonospora sp.
GACGGCCCGGCCGGTGCGCTGCCACCCGGCGAGGCGTCGGCCGGCGCGGCGGCCGACCCGCCGGTCTGCGGCGCCGCGGCCGGCGTGGTCGGCTCGCCGTACGTCTGGCAGCCGGTGAGCAGGGCGGTCACGCCCACCCCACCGGCACCGGCCAGCACCGCCCGTCGGGACGCACAACCGGTCCCACGCTCGTCGCACATCTGCCCGTCGTTCCTCTCCCGTGTCACGAGCCCGTCACGTCCCCACCCCGAAGGTGGTGAAGTACCACAGCGACGAGGTCACCCAGATCCCCATCAGGACGGTGAACACCAACCCACCGACGACCGGCAGCACCCACCCGGCCAGCCCCCGCTTGGGCAGCGCCAGCATCTTCATGGTGAACACCCCGAAGAAGAGACAGCCGAGCAGCGAGTGCAGCAGGGTCCGCAGGTCGTAGTCGGCGAAGCCCAGCGCGTAGAGGCAGTGCACCGCCACCGGAACGGTCAGCAGGAACGCCACCCGGCCGCTCCACCGGTGCAGCCCACCCGCCCAGGAGGGCGAGAAGCCACCGAGCCGGCCCCACATCGCCAACGCGCTGAGCAGCTGCACCACGGCGAAGAAGGCCGCCCCGGTGCCCAGCCAGACCTTGACCGCCTGGGGGCTGGAGAAGCCGGCCACGTTGACCGCGATCCCGGTGGGCTGGTGCATCCGGCCGTACGCCCCGAGGGCCACCGCGACCGCCGCCCCGACCAGCAGCGGTACGAGCACCGAGGCGGGCGGGGCGCCGGAGCCGGTGGACGGCGAAGCGACCGGGTCGGGCGGCGTCAGGGCGGGTGGGGGGTCGGACAGGACCCGGACGGACGGCCCGTCGTCGAAGTCGCGTCCCACGTCGGTCTCGAACCTGCGGCGTGCCGTCGTCATCACGCACCGGACCCCGGGTCGGCCACGACGGGCGACGCGGTGACGGTCCGGCCGTCGAGGATGGTGGTGCCGAACGCGGGGTCCAGCGGCGGGGCCGGCACCGGCGCGCCGTCTCGGGTGACCACCCCGATCTGGCTGCCGTCGGGCAGCATGATCCAGCCGCCGTCGACGCCGGCGCGGCGCTGCTGCGCGGTGGCCCGGTAGAGCACCGGGTCGGGCTTGCCGGTCTGCTTGGCGGTGAACTTCCACCGGCGCTGACCCACCACCATCTCGCCGGAGGCGACCCCGTCGCCGAACGACCCGGTGAGCACCTCGCCCTTCTTGCCCGTCAGCTTCATCCGGCCGTCGGCGGCGGTGCCGTTGAGCCACACCTCCAGCTTCTTGCCGTCGCAGACGTACGCCACCGCCTTGCCGTCGGTGACGGTGATGGCGATGGTGGCGCCGCCGTCGAGCCGCCCGGTCCAGTTGGAGTCGGCCTGCTTCGCCGGTGGCGCCGTGGTCGGTGGCGTGGTCTGCGCCGGGCCGGGCTGGCCCGGCGCCGGTGCCGCCGGGGTGGCCTCCGGCTCGGCCGCCGGGTCGGCGTCCGGTTCGGCCGCGGGGGCGGCGGGCGACACCACGGCGGCGCCGGGCGGGCTCGTCGCGGGCGCGGCCGCACCGGTATCGACCGTACGCGGTGCCGCCTGGGCGCTCATCGCGAACAGGACGGCGGCCATGCCCGTCCCGGTCAGCAGGGTGAGCAACGGGGTCGTGCGCTTCATGAGCAGCTCCCTTCACCGGGTGGTACGAAGCCGGGGCGCTGGTCGTTCAATGTCGGGACGAGAACCTGTGATCGCCGGTGGTCGGGTACCCGGTCCATCACCGACGGTGATCGTCCCGGGTGGCCGGTAGGGTGTCGGGATGGCCGCCGCGTTCCCGTACCGCCCCGGGACCGGGTGACCGGTGTCGTCCGTGCCTGTTCCCACCCGTCGGCGTGCCGCCGATCCCGGGCCCGTCCGCCCCGTCGGCCTCGCCCAGTGGTGCGCCCGGATCGCCCGGTCGCGCCCCTTCGAGGCGGCGATCGTGGTGCTCATCATGGCCAACGCGGCGGTCCTCGGGGTGGAGACCTACCCGGATCTCGGTGCGGCCCGACCGGCGTTGCACTGGCTGGAGCTGAGCTTCCGGGCCGCCTTCGTCGCCGAGATCGCCGTCCGGGTGCTGGCGTACGGGCGTCGGCCGCAGGACTTCCTGCGGCACGGCTGGAACGTGTTCGACCTGGTGGTGATCGCGGCGATATTCCTGCCCGGGCTGCACGGCGACTCGGCGCTGCTGCGGGTCGTCCGGGTGGCCCGGGTGCTGCGCCTGGTGCGTTTCTCGCCCGGTCTGCGCACCATCGTGGCCGCGCTGTGGCGCAGTCTGCCCGGTGTCGGCGGGTTCCTCGCGCTGGCCATGGTGACCCTCTACGTCTACGGCATGGCCGGCTGGCTGATCTTCGGCCGGGCCTACCCGGAGCAGTACGGCGACATCGGCCGGTCGCTGCTGACCCTGTTCGTGCTGCTGTCCCTGGAGACCCTGCCGGATCTGGTGGAGCAGGGGATGGCGCTGTCCCCGTGGACCCTCGTCTACTACGTCAGCTACGTGCTCATCACGGTCAACCTGCTGCTGAACATCCTGATCGCGGTCATCGTGAACTCGATGGAGGAGGCCCGCCGGTTGGAGATGACCGAGCGGCTGGCGCCCGGCTACGACGCCGACGGCGACGGGGTGCCCGACGAGGTGGACCGGATCGCCCTGACCCAGCGCCTGGACGACCTGCGGGCGGTGATCGCCGAGCTGGAACGGGAGCTGCGCATCGACCGGGACGACCCGTCGGGCCGGCACCGGTCGGCCGAACGCACCGACGCCCGCTGACGACGGGGACGGCATCCGCCGCCGACGTGTCGCCCGGCCCATCGGCCGCCGACCGGGTCGGTGCCGGCTCGGCGGACCCGTGACCATCGCCCCGGGCGGCGTCGAGGGTCCGTCGACACCGCCTCCGACGTCCAGGTTTCCCGAATGATGGGACGGCGAGGGTGGGCGATCGCGCCCTGATCATGATAGGGATGAAGGGGCGCGCGGCCGTTACCGGCCGGACGCCCCTTCGAGGTTGGGCGAAGGAGGTCGGTGTGCGGTTCGAACGTACGGTCATTCACGGGGTCGGACTCTGCCAGCGCTTCGCCACCGCGCACGGCCAGTGGGCCAGCGTCATCTCCCACCCCGGCGGGCGGCGCGACATCGTGATCTACCACCCCGACGACACCGACACCGCGGTCGGCACGCTGGTGCTCGACCAGTCCGAGGCGCAGGCCGTCGCCGGGGTGCTCAACCAGGCGGTCACCGTCGACCACCTCGCCGAGCTGGAACGCCAGCTCCCCGGCGTCACCGTCGTGCGAATACCCGTCGCCGTGGGCGGCGACGGCGACGGAAAGCGTTGGCGGGACACGGCGTTGTCCGGCCTGCCGCTGTCGCTGCTGGCGGTGGTCCGCGCCGGCCGGGTCGTACCGACCCCCGGCGACGACTACGTCCTGCTCGCCGGCGACGAGGTCGTCGTCGCGGGTGCGGAGGCGGCCACCACGACCGCCGTGGACGTGTTCGCCGGTCACTGACCGGGCACCACCACCGACCAACCAACCACTGGTGACGCCACCGCCGCGGTGGCCGTGCGACCCGGGGACGCCCGTCCCCGCGCCGCCGGTTCCGCACCGCCCCGAACGGGCCGGTGGCCGCCGACACTGATCTTCGAGGAGGGTATGTGCTGGTCCTGGTGGCGGTCCACGCACTGGCAGCCGTGGTCGCCCCGGGGCTGGTACGTCGCTTCGGACGCCGTGCGCTGTACGCCGTCGCGCTCGCCCCGGCCGCCACGCTGGTCTGGGCGCTGACCCGTACCGGTGCGGTCCGGGCCGGCGAGCCGGTGGTGGAGACCTGGCCGTGGGTGCCCCGGATCGGTCTGGAACTGGCCCTGCGGATGGGCACCCTGTCCTGGCTGATGGTGGTGCTCGTCGGCGGGGTCGGCGCGCTGGTACTGGCGTACAGCGCCAGGTACTTCCGCTCCGACGACCCGGGGCTGGGGCGCTTCGCCTCCGTCTTCGTCGCCTTCGCCGGCTCGATGCTCGGCCTGGTCGTCTCCGACGACCTGCTGCTGCTCTACGTGTTCTGGGAACTGACCACCGTCTTCTCGTACCTGCTGATCGGCTACGACCCGGCCAAGCGGGCCAGCCGGCGGGCCGCCATGCAGGCGCTGCTGGTCACCACCCTGGGCGGGCTCGCCATGCTGGCCGGGTTCGTCATGCTCGGCCAGCACGCCGGCAGCTACCGCTGGTCGGTCGTCGCCACCGACCTGCCCGGCGGCGGCTCCCTGGTCACCGCGCTGATGCTGATCCTGCTCGGCGCGCTCAGCAAGTCGGCCATCGTGCCGTTCAGCTTCTGGCTGCCCGGGGCGATGGCCGCACCCACCCCGGTCAGCGCCTACCTGCACGCCGCCGCCATGGTCAAGGCCGGGGTGTTCCTGGTCGCCCTGCTCGGCCCGGCCGTCGCCGACGTCACCGCCTGGCGGGTGGTGCTGCTCGGCACCGGCCTGGCCACCCTCTTCCTCGGCGCCTGGGTGGCGCTGCGCCAGACCGACCTGAAACTACTCCTCGCCTACGGCACGGTCAGCCAGCTCGGGCTGCTGATGGTGGTCCTCGGTGCCGGCAGCCGGGACGCCGCGCTGGCCGGTGCGGCGATGGTGCTGGCGCACGCCCTGTTCAAGGCCACCCTGTTCCTCGTGGTCGGGATCGTCGACCACACCACGGGCACCCGGGACCTGCGCGAACTCAGCGGCCTCGGCCGCCGCGCGCCGGTACTGGCCGGGGTCGCCGTGCTGGCCGCCGCGTCGATGGCCGGGCTGCCGCCGATGGCCGGCTTCGTCGCCAAGGAGGCCGCCTTCGAGGCGTTCCGACACGGCGGCACGACGGACCTGCTGGTGCTGGCCGGGGTGGTGGCCGGGTCGGCGCTGACCGTGGCGTACACGCTGCGGTTCCTGTGGGGCGCGTTCGCCGGCAAGGCCGGTGTCGTGCCGACCGACCCGCACCCGGCGGGCCGGTCGTTCCTCGCCGCCCCGGCGCTGCTCGCCGTGGCCGGGCTGGCCGTCGGCGTCGCCGCCCCGGCCCTCGACGGGCTGCTCGCCCCGTACGCCGACGGCTTCTCCTCGACCGGGCCCGGCTACCACCTGGCGCTGTGGCACGGCCTGACCCCGGCCCTGGGACTGTCCGCCCTCGCGGTGACGGCCGGCGTCGGACTGTTCCTGCTGCTGCACCGGGGACGGCTGCGGGTGACCCGGTGGACCCCGGTCGACGGCGCGGCCGGCTACGAGCGGCTGGTCGCCGGGGTGGACCGGCTCGCGGTGGAGCTGACCGGCGCGACCCAGCGCGGCTCGCTGCCGTTCTACCTCGGGATCATCCTGGTGGTGCTGGTCGTCCTGCCCGGCGGCGCGCTGCTCACCGGTGGGCCCTGGCCCCGGGAGTTCCGCGCCTGGGACACCCCGTTGCAGGCGGTCGTCGCCGCCCTGGTGATCGTGGCCGCGGTGATGGCCGCCCGCGCGCTGCGCCGGCTCACCGCGATGATCCTGGTCGGTGTCGCCGGCTACGGCACCGCGCTGATGTTCGTCCTGCACGGCGCGCCGGACCTGGCGCTGACCCAGTTCCTGGTGGAGACCGTCACCATCGTCATGTTCGTGCTGGTGCTACGCCGGCTGCCGGTGAAGTTCTCGGCCCGGCCGATCCGCCGCAGCCGGCGCGGCCGGATCGCCCTCGGGGTCGCCGTCGGCGCGGTCGTGTCCGGGATGGCCTGGGTGGCGTCGAGCGGCCGGCTGGCCACCCCGGTCTCCGAGCGGTTCCCCGACGAGGCGGTCTCCTACGGCGGCGGCAAGAACGTGGTCAACGTGACCCTGGTCGACATCCGCGCCTGGGACACCATGGGCGAGATCGCGGTGCTGGTGGTGGCCGCCACCGGGGTGGCCAGCCTGATCTTCCGCCGCTCCCGGGACCTGGACCGGCGCAGCGCCGTCCCCGGCCCCCGACCGGCGACCACCGGCGGGCCGCGCTGGCTGACCGCCGGCTTCGAGGCGCACCGGCACTCGGTGATCCTCCAGGTGGTCACCCGGCTGCTGTTCCACGCCATCGTGCTGTTCTCGGTCTACCTGCTCTTCTCCGGTCACAACGCCCCCGGTGGCGGGTTCGCCGCCGGGCTGGTCGCCGGCCTGGCCCTGGCCGTGCGCTACCTGGCCGGCGGCCGGCGGGAACTCAACGCCGCCGCGCCGGTCGACGCCGGGGCGGTGCTCGGCGCGGGACTGTTCCTCGCCGTCGGCACCGGCGTGGTGGCGATGCCGCTGGGCGGGGAGTTCCTGCAGAGCGCGGTGCTCGACCTGCACCTGCCCCTGCTCGGCAAGGTCCACTTCGTCTCGTCGGTCTTCTTCGACGTCGGCGTCTACCTGATCGTGGTCGGCCTGGTGCTGGACATCCTGCGCAGCCTCGGCGCCGAGATGGACCGCCAGCAGGAGGACGCCCACGACGACGTACGGGACAAGGAGCTGGTGTGACCCCCAACCTCACCTACATCGTCGTGGTCGGCGTGCTCTTCGCCGCCGGGGTGACCCTGCTGCTGGAACGCAGCCTCACCCGGGTGCTGATGGGCGTCATCCTGCTCGGCAACGGTGCCAACCTGCTGCTGCTCACCGGGGGTCGGGCCGGTGGCCCGCCGATCGTCGGCACCAGCGACGCCGACGAGATGAGCGATCCGCTGCCCCAGGCGATGGTGCTCACCGCCATCGTCATCACCCTCGGCATGACCGCGTTCCTACTGGCGCTGTCATACCGCAGCTGGCACCTCAACGGCCACGACGAGGTGCAGGACGACGTGGAGGACCGCCGGATCATGGACCTGGCCGACCGGGACGAGGGGCCGGGCACCGACGACGCCGACCAGTCCGACTCCGACGACCAGCTCGACGGCGACGGCCGGCCCGACCCGGACAGCCGGCGGCCCTCGGCGGCCTCGGCGGCGGCGACGGCCGGCGGGCGGGGGAGGGAGGCGTGAACTACCTCGTCCCGCTGCCGGTGGTGATGCCGCTGCTCGGCGCGGCCCTGACCCTGCTGTTGGCCAGCCGGCCCCGCGCACAGCGGTGGGTCAGCCTCACCGTGCTCACCGCGACCGTCGCCGTGGCCGCCACCCTGCTCGTCCGCTCCTCGATCGACGGGCCGCTCGTCGTCGAGGTCGGCGGCTGGGTCGCGCCGCTGGGCATCGTGCTCGTCGCCGACCAGCTCGCCGCGCTGATGCTGGTGGTCTCCGCTTCCGTCACCCTCTGCGTGCTGGTGTACTCCATCGGGCAGGGCATGGCCGACGGGCACGAGGAGACCCCGCTGTCGGTCTACCACCCCACCTATCTGGTGCTCACCGCCGGGGTGTGCAACGCGTTCCTCTCCGGCGACCTGTTCAACCTCTACGTCGGCTTCGAGATCCTGCTGGTCGCCAGCTACGTGCTGCTCACCCTGGGCAGCACCGAGACCCGCATCCGGGCCGGCACCACGTACGTCGTGGTCAGCCTGCTCTCGTCGTTGATCTTCCTGGTGGCGATCGGGCTGGTCTACTCGGCCACCGGCACCCTCAACCTGGCCCAGCTCGTCGACCGGCTCGACGCCCTCCCCGACGACCTGCGGCTGGTGCTGCAGGGCATGCTGCTGCTCGCCTTCGGCATCAAGGCGGCGGTCTTCCCGCTGTCGGCGTGGCTGCCCGACAGCTATCCCACCGCGCCCGCGCCGGTCACCGCCGTCTTCGCCGGCCTGCTCACCAAGGTCGGCGTGTACGCCATCATCCGCACCGAGACGCTGCTGTTCCCCGGCGGCCGGACCGCCGACCTGCTGCTGGTGGTCGCGGCGTTGACCATGCTGGTCGGCATCCTGGGCGCGGTCGCCCAGTCCGACATCAAACGACTGTTGTCGTTCACCCTGATCAGCCACATCGGGTACATGCTGTTCGGGGTGGGGCTCAGCTCGTCGCTCGGGTTGGCCGCCGCGATCTTCTACGTGGTGCACCACATCACCATCCAGACCACCCTGTTCCTCGCCGCCGGGCTGGTCGAACGCCGGGGCGGCAGCACCGCGCTGGACCGCCTCGGCGGGCTGGCCCGGTTGTCGCCGCTGCTCGCCGTGCTGTTCTTCGTGCCCGCGCTGAACCTGGCCGGCATCCCCCCGTTCTCCGGCTTCCTGGGCAAGCTCGGCCTGGTGCAGGCAGGGGTGGACGACGGCGGTGTGCTGGCCTGGGTGCTGGTCGCCGGTGGGCTGCTGACCAGCCTGCTCACCCTCTACGCCATCGCCCGGGTGTGGAACCTGGCGTTCTGGCGTCGCCCGCACCCGGAGATGCCCGAGCCGCAGGACAGCGTGCACACCGTCCGGACCGACGGGGTGGAGCAGCCCTACCAGGGGCCGGACCGTGACGCCCACCCGGGCGCGATGCTGCCCCGCCTGATGATCGCGCCGACGGTCGCCCTGGTGGTGCTGGGGCTGGGGCTGACCGTGGTGGCCGGGCCGCTGTTCGACCTCAGCTCCGACGCCGCCGACGACCTGCTGCGGCGTACCCCGTACGTCGAGGCCGTCTACCCCGGGGGGACCCCGTGAGCCACGATCCGCCGCCGCAGCGCTCCCCGGACCGGTCGCCGCCGCCCGGGGAGCCGTCGCCGCAGCTTCCCGGCGGTGGGCCGGCCCCGGAGCATCCGGAGGACCGGCCGCTGACCCGGGCGGCCCGCCGCCGCAACCAGGCCGTCGCGATGATCGTCCTGGTCACCGTCTGGGTGCTGCTCTGGGGGACGCTGAGCTGGGCCAACGTGCTCGGTGGGCTGGTCGTGGGGCTGGTGGTGCTGACCGTCTTCCCGCTGCCCCCGGTGACCTTCGCCGGGCGGGTGCACCCGGTGCCGCTGCTGCGGTTCGCCCTGCGCTTCCTGCGGGACCTGGTGGTGGCCAGCGTCCAGATCGCGGCCCTGGCGCTGCGGTTCGGGCACCCCCCGCTGGGCGCGATCATCGCGGTGCGGCTGCGGGTCCGCTCCGACCTCAACCTCACGCTGACCGCCGAGGCGCTGTCCCTGGTGCCCGGCAGCCTCATCGTCGAGGTGGACCGGGACGCCGGCATCCTCTACGTCCACGTGCTCGGGGTGCGCGACCGTGCCGAGGTCGAACGCTTCCGCGACGGCGTGCTGGAGTTGGAGGCCCGGTTGATCGCGGCTATCGGCTCGGCTGAGGAACAGCGGCTGATCCGGGAGCACACACCGTCCACCCTGGAAGGAAGTTCGAGATGACCGCTGTCGCCGTGATCGTCACCGTGCTGCTGGCGGTGGCCGGTGCGCTCACCCTCACCCGGATCGTCCGGGGGCCGTCGGTGCTCGACCGGGCGGTCGCCACCGACGTGCTGCTGGCGATCGTGGTGGCCGCCGTTGCGACCGAGGCCGCCTACAGCCGGGACGCGACCGCGCTGCCGATCCTGGTGGTGCTGGCCATCCTCGGCTTCGTCGGCTCGGTCAGCGTCGCCCGCTTCGCCACCCGCCGGGACGACAGGTGAGCGTCGACGCGGTGCTGGACGTGGTGGCCGCGGCCTGCCTGCTGGGCGGCGCGCTGCTCAGTCTCGCCGCCGGGGTCGCCCTGGTCCGCTTCCCCGACCTGCTGTCGCGGATGCACGCCGCCGCCAAGCCACAGGTGCTCGGCCTGCTGCTGGTGCTGCTCGGCTGCGCGCTGCGGCTGCGGACCGGGGTGGACGTCACCACGCTGGTGCTGGTCGGCGCGTTCCAGTTGGCCACCGCGCCGGTCGCCGCGCACATGATCGGCCGGGCCGGCTACCCGCACGACCGGATCCGTACCGACCTGCTGGTCACCGACGAACTCGCCGCCCACCTCGAGCGGCTGCACGCCGACCGGCGGCCCTGACCCGGCGGCCCCGTGGCCCGGCCGCCGCGGGTCCGGCCGCCGCGGGTCCGCTTATGGGCTGATCGAGCGGTATCGACACCCTGCCGACACCGCCGGATCGCCGCAGATGCGCCACAGGTCGCCTCGGGGTTCGGTCAGGGCGCCTCGACGACCTCCCGGCCGAGCGGCCAGAACGCCGCCGGGACGAGCTTGAAGTTGGCGATGCCGAACGGGATGCCGATGATCGTGACGCAGAGCGCGATCCCGGCGAGCAGGTGCGACAGTGCCAGCCACCAGCCGGCGAGAAGCACCCACAGCACGTTCGCCAGCCCGGACGGGACGCCGGCCCCCGGCTTGGTGACCAGGGTCCGGCCGAACGGCCACAGCGAGTACGAGGCGAGCCGCAGCGACGCCACCCCGAACGGGATGGTGATGATGAGCACGAAGCAGACCACCGCCGCGACGAAGTAGCCGAGGGCCAGCACGATTCCGCCACCGAGGATGAGCCACAACAGGTTCAGGATGAAGCGAATCATTACTCCATAGTGACGGGTGCGTGCCACCGCGTCACCGTTCCATGATCTTATGTTCCCATGATCACTCCCACTCCTCTCATGCACCTCGTCGCCGGCGTCTGGGGTTTCAAGACCCTCGCCGTCGGGGTCGAGTTCGGCCTGTTCACCCGGCTGGCCGGCGGGCGGACCGTCACCGTTGCCGAGGCCGCCGCCGAGTTCGGGCTCGACGAACGCCCCGCCGACCTGCTGCTGTCGGCCAGCGCGTCGCTGGGGCTGCTGGACAAGGCCGGTGACGGCTACCGCAACTCCGCGCTGGCCGAGCAGTTCCTGGTCGAGGGGCGGCCCTACTACTTCGGTGCCCAGGTGCGCTACTCCGACCTGCGCACCTACCTGCCCTGGCACCGGGTGGGCGAGGCGCTGCGCGGCAACCGGCCACTCACCTGGGACCCGCAGCAGCAGGACTCCCTGTTCGACACCACCGACCCGGAGCTGGTGGCCCAGTTCTGGGACGCCATGTTCGCCACCTCCCGGTTCACCGCCCGCGCGCTGGCCGACGCGTACGACTTCGGCGTGCACCGCCGACTGCTCGACGTCGGCGGCGGCGCGGGGGCGTTCCCGATCGAGTTCTGCCTGCGTCTGCCGCACCTGCGGGCGACGATCCTGGACCTGCCGCACGTGTGCGTGCGGGCCGGGGAGCGGATCGCGGAGGCGGGCCTGACCGACCGGATCGGCACGGTCGCCGGTGACTTCCTCGCCGACCCGGCCCTGCCCGACGGGCACGACGTGATCCTGCTCAGCATGATTCTGCACGACTGGGACGAGCCGACCAACCGGGCGCTGCTGGCCCGCTGCCACGCCGCGTTGCCCCCCGGCGGGGTGATCGTCATCTCCGAACTGTTGCTCAACGACGAGCGCACCGGCCCGCCGGAGGCTGCCCTGATGGGCATGAACATGCTCGTCGAGACCGAGGGCGGCAAGAACTACTCCGGCGCGGAGTACCGGCGGTGGCTGACCGACGCCGGCTTCGTCGACGTGCGCACGGTGCCGTTCGAGGCTCCCGGCGCGAACGGCGCGGTGCTGGCCCGCCGCCCCTGACCGGCCCGGCCGGGGCCGGCGGACCTCAGGCGTCCGCCGGCCCCGGCGTCGACCGGTGGATCACCCCGGCTTGTACGCGGTGACCAGTTCCCACCCGCCGGGCAGCACCGCCACCCGGGTGAACCCGACCTCGGTGAGCAGCCCGGTGTAGAACTCGACCTCCCGCAGCCGGCTGACGCAGCTGTCCACCCCGATCAGGAAGTAGCTCCAGAAGAACTGCACGGCCAGCCGGTCCGGGGTGCGGAACTCCTCGGCGATCAGCAGCAGCCCGCCCGGTTCCAGCGCCGCGTACGCCTGCTCGACCAGGCGGCGGGCGACGTCGTTGGGCCAGTCGTGCAGCACCCGGACGAACGCCATGGCGTCGTAGCCCGTCGGCAGCGGCCCGGCCAGGAAGTCGCCGCCGACGAAGCCCAACCGGTCCGGATGGCCCCGGTCGACCCGGGTGGCCTCGACCAGGGGGGCCACCGGCGGCAGGTTGAACACGTCGGCCCGCAGGGCGGGGGCGGTGTCGAGGACGTGCGCGGCGAGGGTGCCGTCACCACCGCCGACGTCCAGCAGGCGTCGCCGGTCCGACCAGAGCCGGTCGGCGTGCCGGCGCACCGTCTCGATCACCGGGCCGAGCCCGGCGGCCATGCTGCGTTCGAAGTCGGCGGTCTGCGCGTCGGTCTTCGGCGGCCAGGCGAAGTCGTCGTCGCTCATGCCGACCTCACCGCGCAGGCTCTCGGCGAGCCGGCCGTGCAGCAGTCGCCACGGGTAGCGGTCCCGGTCCCGTTCGATCGCGTCCGGGCCGACCACCGCCAGCACGGCGTCGCGCAGCCCCGGCACCGCCCGGTAGCTGGCCCCGGCGATGTCGTCGCCGGATTCGTGCCGGGTGACGCAGCCGAGGCTCTCCAGGCAGTCGAGGAACTTGTAGAGCCGCAGCGGGCGCACCCCGAACCGGTCGGCCAGCGCGTCCAGGCGTACCGGGCCGGGTTCCAGCGCGTCGAGCAGGCCGAGGGCCAGCGCGGTCTCCAGCACGTCGACGGCCTTGGGACCGTTGACGAGCAGGCTCATCAGCGCCCGGGGGGAGAGGGTGACGCTCACCGGTCCAGCTCCTCGCTCAGCGCGTCCATGAACGCGTCGACCTCGTCGAGGGTGTTGTAGACGTGCGGTCCGACCCGCAGCCAGCCCCGCCAGGTGCAGATCATGTTCCGTGCGGCGAGCCGCCGCTTGACCTCCTCTCCGTCGGGGACGTCCAGGCAGACCACCCCGCCCCGGCGGTCCGGGTCGGTGGGGCTGACCACGGTGACGCCGGCCGCCGCCGCCCGGTCCAGGACCCGCTGGGTCAGCGCCAGCGAGTGCGCCCGGATCGCCCCGATCCCGACGCCCGCGAGCAGGTCCAGGCCGACCTGGGAGATCAGCGAGGTCAACGGGTACGGCGTGCCGCCGGCGAAGCGTTGCGCCCCCGCCGCCCACCCGGTCGACACCCGGAAGGTCAACGCCCGGTCGCCGGCCTGCCAGCCGGTCGCCGCCGGTTCCAGCCGCTCGGCCAGGTCGGGGCGGACGTAGAGGAAGGCGGTGCCGGCCCCGCACAGCCACTTGTGCGCGCCGCCGAGGACGATGTCGACGCCGAGCGCCGTCACGTCCAGCGGGACCGCCCCGACGGTCTGGAAGGCGTCCACCACCACCAGGGCGCCGACGGCGTGGGCGCGGGCGACCAGCCGGGCCAGGTCGATGGTGGCCCCGGAGGAGAAACTCGCATGGGGTACGCAGACCAGCAGCGTCCGCTCGTCGATGCGGGCTTCGAGGGCGTCCTCGTCGAACCGGGGGCCGCCGGTGCCGACCACGTCGAGCCGCGCGCCGTAGCGGCGGAACGCGGTGCCGATGAACGGCACCGTCGGGTACTCCAGGTCGGTGGTGACGATCCGGTCGCGCGGGGGGCGGTAGTCGAAGCAGGACAGCACCCGGGCCAGCAGGGTGCTCAGGTTGGCGTCGGTGACCACGCTGCCCGGTGGTGCGCCGAGCAGCGCGGCGACCGAGTCGGCGTACCGGTCGAGGCCGACGTGCCAGCCCTGCCACACCTCGTCGCGCCAGTCGCGCAGGGTCGCCCAGTGGTCGGCGAGCACCCGTTCGACGCCCCGGGGTGCCGCGCCGGTGGAGTTGTTGCCCAGGTAGACGCAGGTCTCCAGCAGCGGGAACTCGGCGCGCAGGGCGGCGTGTGCGGCGGCGTCCAGGCAACGCGCCGGGTGGATCGCGGGTGCGCTCACTCGCAGCCTCCGATCGGATCGGTCCGGGGTGGACGGTTGTCGGTGGACACGGTGGTGAAGACCGGGACGGCGCGGACGGCCGCCAGGTAGGGGGTGCCCTCGGTGTAGCCGGTGCCGGAGCGGGCACCGAGCATCCGGACCGCCAGCCGGTGGTGGGTGCGTCGCCAGGTCAGTACCGCCTCGGCGAAGGCCGCCATCTGCTGCCGTACCAGGTCGAGGTCGGGCCCCCGCAGCGAGCCGGCCCGGACCGCGGCGCGGTAGGCCCGGTCGATCGACGGCTGGCCGGCCCGCACCACCTCGCGTACCTCCGGCACCGACCGGTACGCGGTGGAGTCCAACCGGTCCGGCTCCGGCGTACGGCACAGCGACTCCATGAGCTTGTAGGAGCGGGACTGGATGGCGCTGGCCCCCTCGGTGTACTCGCGGAACGTCCGGAACGCCGCCGGTTGCATGGTGGCCAGCAGGGAGAACAGCGTCCCGGCGCCGCTGATCAGCTCCCGGGCGTACGCCAGCCGGCCGGCGGCCGGGCGGGGCCGGCCCGTGTCCAACGCGGCGATGGTGCCCCGCAGCTCCTCGGCGACCCCGGCGAAGACGCACTCGTAGGCCTGGAGGACCCGGATGAACAGGTACTCGTCGTGGGAGACGTAGACCGGCAGCATGCTCAACGCCAGGGCGCGTTCCCGGGCGGGGGCGCGGCCGGTGACGGCGAGCCGGTGCAGCGTCACCGCCGCCGCGACCGGGTCCCGCTCGGTGACCGCCCCGGCCAGGCCGAGCCGGGTGAGGGCCGACGCGACGGCGCGGACCCCGAGCCGGCACCGCTTGGCCGCCATCGCCGGTCCGGGCCGCTGTTCGGGGAGCAGGTCGATGGCGTCGGTCGAGGCGGCCAGCTCGAAGGCCAGGGCGTCGGCGACGAGGTCGACCAGGAGCCGGTCACGTTCCCGACGCCCGCCGCCGGGCCCCGGTCGGTCGACCTCGTCGGCCACCCGCCCGCCCGGTCGGGTCTCGGGGGCGACGGTGGGCAGGGGGGGCGGGGGCGGGGCCAGGGAGCTGCGGGGGTGGGACCGGGGGTGGCGCGGGTCGAGCGCCACGTGGG
>NZ_JBMDWU010000301.1:0-5617 GCF_048594385.1 Micromonospora sp.
GGCCGGGCCGCGCCGACCTGGGCGCCCTGATCGACATGCTGAACCGGCCACCCCGGCGGCGGGGCGTGGCCGTGGTGATCTCCGACTTCCTTGCGCCGGTGGAGAGCTGGGCCCGCCCGGTCAAGAAGTTGGCGGTGCGCCATGACGTGCTGGCGATCGAGGTGGTCGACCCACGTGAGCTGGAGCTTCCGGATGTCGGGGTGCTGACCCTGGCCGATCCGGAGTCCGGCGCGCTGCACGAGGTGCAGACGTCGGATGCGAGACTGCGCCATCGGTACGCCGAGGCGGCCGGGCAGCAGCGGGCCGCGATCGCCCGTGCGCTGCGTGCGGCCGGCGCCAGCCATCTGCGGCTGCGCACCGACACCGACTGGCTGCTCGACATGGTCCGCTTCGTGGCCGCTCAGCGCCACGCCCGTACCCGAGGGACCACACGATGATCCGTTTCCTGGAGCCGTGGTGGCTGCTGACCCTGCTGCCGGTCCTGGCGATGGCCGGGGCGTACGTCTGGCGGCAGTTCCGTAAGCGGCAGTACGCGATGCGGTTCACCAACGTCGACCTGCTGCGGACCGTGGCGCCGAAGGGGTTGGGCTGGCGTCGGCACGTACCCGCGACCGCGTTCCTGCTGGCCCTGCTGGTGCTGGCCGGTGCGCTGGCCCGTCCGGCGATGGACACCCGGGAGCCGCTGGAGCGGGCCACGATCATGCTGGCCATCGACGTGTCGCTGTCGATGCAGGCAGACGACGTGGCGCCCAGCCGGCTGGAGGCCGCGCAGGAGGCGGCCAAGCAGTTCGTCGGGGAACTGCCCGAGAGCTACAACGTCGGGCTGGTGTCGTTCGCGAAGTCGGCCAACGTGCTGGTGCCGCCGACCAAGGACCGCCCGGCGGTGACCAGTGCCATCGACGGGCTGGTGCTGGCCGAGGCGACCGCCACCGGTGAGGCGGTCTTCACCTGCCTGGAGGCGATCCGCTCGGTGCCGGCCGACGGTGCGGCGGGTATCCCGCCGGCCCGGATCGTGCTGCTCTCCGACGGCTTCCGCACGGCCGGTCGGTCGGTGGAGGAGGCGGCTGCGGCGGCGCAGGCGGCGAACGTACCGGTCTCCACCATCGCCTTCGGCACCGACACCGGGCACGTGGACATCGGTGGGCAGTTGCAGCGGGTGCCGGTGGACCGGATGGCGTTGGCCGAGTTGGCCGAGACGACCGAGGGCTACTTCTACGAGGCGGCCACGGTCACCGAGCTCAAGCAGGTGTACCAGGACATGGGCAGCTCGATCGGTTTCCGGACCGAGGCGCGGGAGATCACCCAGTGGTACGCCGGCATCGCCCTGTTGCTGGCGCTCTGCGCCGGGGCGTTCAGCCTGCTCTGGTCGTCCCGGATGCTCTGACCGGCGCGGCCGGTCCCGGATGCTCTGACCGGCGTGGTCGTGCGGTCGGGGCGCGTGGTCAGTGGGTGCTGCTGGCCAGCACGAAGAGCACGGCCACCCAGACGGCGGCGAGGGTGAAGCCCAGCGGGGCGACGTAACGGCTCATGGAACGCTCCGGGTGGCGACGGCGGTCCGGGCGGGGTGGACCGCGTGGGGGTGGATCGAGGAGGCGCACACGAAGTCGTGACCGAACGGCTTCCGGTCGCACCCGCGCGTTCCGTCGCCCCGGCGGGTGGGCCGGGCGGTGGCGCAGGGGGTGCGTGGGGAGCGGGGCCAGATCAGGCGGAGCGGTGCTCAGCGTGACTGGCGGTCGGCCCGGCCACGACTGGGAGGATCGCTATCTCGCACAGCGATCACCTCCTGCGGTCGGGGTCCGGACGAGCGGTGCCGCCGGGCGGCCCGCAAACGCGATGATCGTACACCCGTGGTGGCGTACCGGCCCACTCGGCCGACCGCACCGGCGGCCCGGCTCCGATCGGCGCGGATGGTGCCGGTGTCGGGCGGGGCGGGTTAGTGATTACCGTGCGGTAGCGCCTAGTCTCCAACCCGCAGCGATCTTCCGGAGAGGACCCACCGTGTCTCGAACTGTGCTGGTTACCGGCGGCAACCGCGGAATCGGTCTGGCCATCGCCCAGGCGTTCGCCAAGCAGGGCGACCGGGTGGCGATCACCCACCGGGGCAGCGGGGCGCCGGAGGGGCTGTTCGGTGTGCGGTGCGACATCACCGACGCCGAGTCGGTCGACGCCGCGTTCACCGCCGTCGAGGCCGAGCTGGGCCCGGTCGAGGTGCTGGTCGCCAACGCCGGCATCACCGACGACACGCTGCTGATGCGGATGTCCGAGGAGCAGTTCACCGGGGTGCTCGACACCAACCTCACCGGCGCGTTCCGCTGCGCCAAGCGGGCCTCGTCCAAGATGCTCCGGGCCAAGTTCGGCCGGATGATCTTCATCTCGTCGGTGATCGGGCTCTACGGCGGCGCCGGCCAGGTCAACTACGCGGCCAGCAAGGCCGGCCTGGTGGGGGTGGCCCGGTCGATCACCCGGGAGCTGGGCAGCCGCAACATCACCGCGAACGTGGTCGCACCGGGCTTCATCGACACCGAGATGACCGCCGCCCTGCCCGAGGAGCGCCGTACCGAGTACCGCAAGGTCATCCCGGCCGGGCGGTTCGCCGCGCCGGACGAGGTCGCCGGGGTGGTCACCTGGCTCGCCTCGGACGCCGCCGGCTACATCTCCGGTGCCGTCATCCCGGTCGACGGCGGCCTCGGCATGGGTCACTGAGAACGTACGGAGGAAGCCAACACATGTCAGGACTGCTCGCCGGTAAGCGGCTGCTCGTCACCGGCGTCATCACCGACGCCTCGATCGCCTTCTCGGTGGCGAAGCTCGCCCAGGACAACGGCGCCCAGGTCGTGCTCACCGGCTACGGTCGACTCTCGCTGGTCGAGCGGATCGCCCGGCGGCTGCCCCAGCCGGCGCCGATCATCGAGCTGGACGTGACCAGCCCGGAGCAGCTCGCCGGCCTGGCCGACCAGGTACGCGAGCACGTCGACGGCCTCGACGGGGTGGTCCACTCGATCGGCTTCGCCCCGCAGAGCTGCCTCGGCGGCGGCTTCCTCGACGCCTCCTGGGAGGACGTGGCGACCGCGCTGCACGTCTCCACGTACTCCTACAAGTCGCTGGCCATGGCGGCGCTGCCGCTGATGTCGCCGGGCGGCTCGGTGGTCGGGCTGACCTTCGACGCCACCAAGGCGTGGCCGGTCTACGACTGGATGGGGGTGGCCAAGGCCGGGCTGGAGTCCGCCTCCCGCTACCTCGCGCTGCACCTGGGCAAGAAGGGCATCCGCAGCAACCTGGTCGCCGCCGGGCCGCTGCGCACGATGGCCGCGAAGTCCATCCCCGGCTTCGAGCAGTTCGAGCAGGCGTGGACCGAGCGGGCCCCGCTCGGCTGGAGCCTCACCGACCAGGAGCCGGCCGCCCGCGCCTGCCTGGCCCTGATGTCGGACTGGTTCCCGGCCACCACCGGCGAGATCGTCCACGTCGACGGCGGTTACCACGCCCTGGGCGCCTGAGCCGCACGCGGGGGCCCCGGACCGGGGCCCCCACGTAACCTGCGGGACCAGGGGCCGTCGTCAGGCCGTCGCCGACCGCGGGGGAGAATGACCCCATGTCGTACGACGCATTGGTGCTGGTCTCCTTCGGTGGCCCGGAGCGGCCCGAGGACGTGCTGCCCTTCCTGGAGAACGTGACCCGGGGGCGGGGGGTGCCGCCCGAGCGGCTGGCCGAGGTCGCCGAGCACTACCTGCACTTCGGCGGGGTCTCCCCGATCAACCAGCAGTGCCGCGAGCTGCTCGCCGCGATCCGGGCCGACCTCGCCGCGCACGACGTCGACCTGCCCGTCTACTGGGGCAACCGGAACTGGGACCCGATGCTCGCCGACACCGTGGCGCAGATGCGCGACGACGGGATCACCCGGGCGCTGGCGTTCGTCACCAGCGCGTACGGCGGCTACTCGTCGTGCCGGCAGTACCAGGAGGACATCGCCGCCGCGCGGGCCGCCGTCGGCCCGGACGCCCCGGTGATCGACAAGCTGCGCCCGTTCTGGGACCACCCGGGCTTCGTCGAGCCGCACGCCGACGCGGTGCGCTCGGCGCTGGCCCAGCTCGACCCGGCCCGGCGGGACACCACCCGGCTGGTCTTCACCGCGCACTCCATCCCCACCTCGGCGGCGGCCACCGCCGGCCCGCACGGCGGCCGGTACACCGCGCAGCTGGCGGAGACCGCCCGCCTGGTGCACGCCGCCGCCGCACCCGACCTGCCCTACGACCTGGTCTGGCAGAGCCGCTCCGGCCCGCCGCAGGTGCCCTGGCTGGAGCCGGACGTCAACGACCACCTGACCGCCCTCGCCGGGCAGGGGGTGACCGGTGTGGTGGTCAGCCCGATCGGGTTCGTCTCGGACCACCTGGAGGTGGTCTGGGACCTCGACACCGAGGCGTCCGAGACGGCCAAGCAGCTCGGCCTGGACTTCGTCCGGGCGGGCACCCCCGGCACCGACCCGAGGTTCGTGGCGATGGTGCGCGAACTGGTGGCCGAACGCACCACGCCCGACGGGCCGGCGACCCGCCGCCGCCTCGGTGAGCTGCCGATGTGGGACACCTGCCCGACCCCGTGCTGCGTGCCGGCCGCCCGCCGCCCCTGATGCCGACGACCCGCCCTCCCCGACACCCCCTTGGGACGACAGATGCTTGACCGCAAGCCGGTGCAGAGCTGGCTCACCGACATGGACGGCGTGCTGGTGCACGAGGGCCAGCCGGTGCCCGGCGCGCCGGAGTTCGTCAACCGGCTCCGGTCCTCCGGTAAGCCCTTCCTGGTGCTCACCAACAACTCCATCTACACCCCGCGTGATCTCCAGGCCCGGCTGACCCGGATGGGGTTCGAGGTGCCCGAGGAGGCGATCTGGACGGCGGCGCTGGCCACCGCCCAGTTCCTCGCCGACCAGCGGCCGGGCGGCACCGCGTACGTGATCGGGGAGGCGGGGCTGACCACCGCGCTGCACGCCGTCGGTTACGTGCTGACCGACTTCGCCCCGGACTACGTGGTGCTGGGGGAGACCCGCACCTACAGCTTCGAGGCGATCACCAAGGCGGTCCGGCTGATCAACGACGGGGCGCGGTTCATCTGCACCAACCCGGACGTCACCGGCCCGTCGGTGGAGGGCGCGCTGCCCGCCGCCGGGTCGGTCGCCGCGATGATCTCGAAGGCGACCGGGGTGGAGCCGTACTTCGTCGGCAAGCCGAACCCGATGATGATGCGCTCGGCGTTGAACACCATCAACGCCCACTCGGAGAGCACCGCGATGATCGGTGACCGGATGGACACCGACATCCTGTGCGGCCTGGAGGCGGGGCTGGAGACGATCCTGGTGCTCACCGGGATCAGCACCCGGGCCGAGACGGAACGTTACCCGTACCGGCCGTCGCGCATCGTCGACTCGGTGCTCGACCTGATCGACGAGATCTGACCCGTACCGGCCCGCCCGGCCGGGTGCGGGCGGGGCCCGGTGCGGGCGGGCGCGGTCAGGGACGCAGCGGGGCGTTGCAGGCGGCGACCAGCGCCTGCCGGCAGGCGGGGGTGAGCGGGCGCAGCGCCGCGTCGCGCTGCTGCGCCGCATGGTTGTTGATCGCCCCGCCGGGGG